>CAYTRM010000172.1:235-6382 GCA_964440225.1 uncultured Thermoleophilia bacterium
GGTCCTTTCGTGCTTGCGCGCCCGCGTACCTTGGCGGGGGCTGTTGACCGGTGGAGTGTAGCAGACGGCGCCGGCAGAGAGGCCGGCGCCGAGGCCGGGCCGGTGGCAAGGCTGGGACTGCGGAGGGGCGAGTACGCCCGGCCCCGCTCAGCTGCTCAGGCCATCTGCCAGCGGTCGCCTAGCAGCGCCTCGAGACGGGCGGGCTCGCCTCCGGGGTCTTCGTCGCCCACGGCGTCGGCGTCCATGAAGGCCGTGAGCCCCGCGCCGAACTCGTGCTCCGGCGCATCGCCCGGCCGGGCGTCCGCCGGCATGTCGGCGTCGTCGCGCCGGCCCCACGGCAGCTCGACGAACCGCCGTCCCATCTCGACGCGCGCGCGCAGTTCGTCCGCGGCGACCGGCGTGCGCACGCAGTCGTTCGCCCCGGACTCAAGGCCGAGCGCGACCTCGTCGTGGTGAGGCCCGGCGGCCAGCAGGATGACGTACGGCGGGTCGTCGAGGTGGAAGTCGCGGACCAGCCGGCACAGCTCCGGGCCGTCGATGCCGGGGAGGTCCCAGTCCACGAGCGCGACGCGCGGCGCATCGCCGGCGAGGAGCAGGCCGAGGGCTTCATCGCCGGTGGTGACCTCGAGCAGTTCGTATCCCCGCCCGCTCAGAGCGTTCGCGAGTCCCTTGCGGGGCGCTTCTCCGTGATGCGCGATGAGCACGTCCATCAGATCCTCCCGATTCCCTGCCTCATGGCCACGAGGCGCCGGACTCTCCCACTCAGAGAGGTCGGAGCCGCGGTTCCCGCGCCCCATGGGCACGAAGGCCCGTCATCGAGGGCCATCGGGCGCCGGCGAGCCTGAGCCGGGCGCGGCGCGCCGGCGCCCGGCTCACATCCGCGTAGCCGGAGCAGACAGCGGCGGCCGACCGGCCGGATCTCCGCCCGGCGCTCAACACCCGGCGGCCGTCTGCCGATGCCCGGTGATGAGAGGAGAGCCGATGACCGAACGACCGGGCGCGGCGGCCGAAGCGTCGCCGCCCCTCGAACACTCCGGAGGCGCCGGCGCGCGGACCGGCGCGCGGACCCGCGCGGACGTGCCAGTCCGCGCCTCCCGCGCGCGCCGCCTGCTCGCGGGACGCCCGCCGGCCGAGGCGGCGACGACGCCGTGGCGCACGACCGTCCAGTGGGTGGTCGCCGCCGCCGTGACCGCACTGCTGGCCTGGCTCACCTACTCCCTGGGCGGCTGGATCCCCATACTCTCGGCCTTCGACCTCGGCGTGCACGAGTTCGGCCACCTGCTGACCTTCTGGGCGCCGCCGCTCCTGTGCTCGCTCGCCGGCTCGTTCCTGCAGGTCGCCGCTCCGCTCGGCCTGGCCGGCTACTTCTGGTGGCGCCGTGACGAGTTCGCGGTGATCCTCATGGTCGCGTGGGTGGCCGAGAACCTGCACAACGTGTCGGTCTACATCGGCGACGCGGAGGTCATGATCCTGCCCCTCTTCGGCGACGACGGATCCGGCGCCGGTCACGACTGGCACAACATCCTCGGGCAGATGGGCCGGCTGGGCGCGACCGACCAGATCGCGAACGTCGTCATGACGCTGTCGGTGATCCTGTTCGTCGTCGCTCTGGGCCTGGCCGCGTGGGGCTTCTTGCGGGCGCGGCGCTGAGCGCCCGCCGCTCGCGGGCCGACGAGCCCCCGCCCCCCGGGCGCCACGCGGATCAGTAGGCCGGCGTGTACATCCCTGATCCCAGGAACCAGCCGTCGTCGACCTTCACGACGTAGCCCAGCTTGGGCTCCTCGCGGTCGTCGTGCTCGGGGTTCGGCCAGGTGTAGGCGAGCCAGCCGCTGCCCTCGCTGGCGAGACTCACGAGCTCTTTGATGACCGGCACGCCGTTCGGATCCTCCATGCCGATGAGGTCCTTGCCGACCAGCGACGGGTCGCCGCCGTGGGCGATCACGATTCCGTCGAAGTCGTAGGCGTAGATGTAGAGCTCGCCCTGGTGGAACCGGCCGTCCGGCGCGCTGAAGGCGGCGAGGGCCGCGTCCTTGCCCTCGGCCTTGGCGAAGGCCACGGCCGACTCGACGAACGTCTGGACGTCGGCCGTCGTCGGCGCCGACGCGCCGGCCTGCGGCGCGCCCTCGAACGGCCCCAGGTACCGGCCGGCGCACACGACGTAGGCCTTGCCGTCACTCCCGGCGGCGAGCTTGTAGTACGTCGACTTGCGGAACAGCCCCTGCTCGCCGGGCTCCTTGTAGACGTACTCCTGCCAGCCGCTGCCGTCGGCGAGCGCGCCGGCGACGATCGCGTCCCGGAAAAGGGTGCCCACGGCATCCGGCTTGCCCTTCATGTCCCGGCCGCGCACCTCCGCGTCGGGCGTCGCCACGAGGACGACCCGCGTGTCGTACACGAAGGCGTACAGCGCGGGGTCCGCGGGATCGGTGTAGGGCGGCTCGCCGGCATCGATGGCGGCGAGCGTGGACGCAGCGTCCTCCTCGAGCGCGGCGCACGTGGCGTCGACCAGTCCGGTCACCTGCTCCTGGCTGATGGCCGGCGCGGCGGTCGCGCTCGGAGAAGCGGCGTCGTCCACGGACGATCCGCACCCCGCGATCAGACCCGTCAGAGCCAGCAGAGTCACGATCACCGCGGCCGTCGCGGCCGTTGCGGCCGTCCGGCGACCGCTCCGGACCCTCACCGCTTTGCGTCTCATGGATGACCCCTCCGCGCGCCGACATGTCGCTCCCATCATCGGCAGCGGCCCCTACGGACCTTGAGCGCGGGCGTCCGCGACGCGCTCAGCCGCGCACGTCGCGGCGCGCGAAGAGCGCGTAGGACACGGCGACGGCGATGAGCGTCACCCCCAGCAACACGGCGACGTTGCCGGCGCGCAGCCCCTCACGCAGCGGCTGGACGCCGCCGTAGTAGTAGAAGAGAGAGGCCTTCTGCAGGGGCTCGAGCGACTCCACCAGCGGCGCCAGGGCGTTGAGCAGGTACGACCCGGCGGCGACCACCGTCGCGACGCCCATCGCCGCGCCGCGGTTGCCGGTGGCGGCGCCGACGGCGAAGGCGATCGCCGCCACCGCCAGCGTGAGCAGGAACAGCGACGTCATCGCCGCGGCCATGGTGCCGACCCCGAGGTCGGCGCCGCCCATCCGCACACCCAGCACGAGCGCCACGAAGGCCACGAAGCTGATGCCGGCCACACCGACCACCGTCACCGCGAGCTTCTCGACGAAGACAAGCGCGCGCGAGAGCGGGTACGACAGCAGGAGCCCGAGGGTGCCGCCCTCCTCCTCACCGGCGATCTGCCGGACGGCCAGCGCGATGCCGAACACGATGAGGATGATGGGGCCCATGAATGAGAAGAGCTCGGCGTCGATGAAGCCCATGGGAGAGGTGAAGTCGCCGCCCTCGCCGACGAACATGTTGGTGAAGGCCTCGGGCATGTTCTCCAGGTAGTCCTCCATGACCCCGGCGCTCTTCTTGACGCTCGGGTACATGAGGCCGAGCCAGATCGGCAGGATCGCGGTGCCGAGGGCCCAGAAGAGGAACGAGCGGCGCAGGTCGCGCAGACCCTTGACGAAGACGTTACGCAGCATCGCCGCTCCTCTCGCCGTAGAACGTCATGAAGACGTCCTCGAGGTCCGGCTCCCGGCTGGTGAGGCTCACGACCTCGTGCGCCGCAAGGGCCTTCACGAGGGCGTCCATGGGGCCGGCGACCGTGAGGCGCATACCGGCCCCGTTCTCCTCCGCGAGCGTCACGCCGGGGAGCGCCGCGAAGGCCTCCGGCGAGACGGCGCCGACGAACGCGACCTCGACCTCGCGCACGGCGCGGCCGACGAGGTCGCCGACGTTCTCGACCGCCACGAGGCGAGCCTCGCGGATGAAGGCGACGCGGTCGCAGATGCGCTGCACCTCGGGCAGCACGTGCGACGAGAGAAAGACGCTCTGCCCCGCCGCCTGCGCCTCGCGCACCATGGCGTAGAACTCGCGCTGCACCAGCGGGTCGAGGCCCGAGGTGGGCTCGTCGAGGATCAGCAGTTCGGGCCGGTGCATGAACGCCTGGAGCAGACCGAGCTTGCGCTTGTTGCCCGAGGAGAGGTCGGCGTTGCGGCGCGTGAGGTCGCAGTCGAGGCGCTCGGCGAGGTCGCGCACGACCGCCCAGTCGACGCCGCCGCGCAGACCGGCGAAGTAGCGCAGCGTCTCTTCGCCGGTGAGCCGGCCGTAGAGGCTGAGCTCCCCGGGCAGGTAGCCGCAGCGGCGGCGGATGGCCACGGAGTCGCGGCGGCTGTCCAGGCCGAGGACCCGGGCGGAGCCGGCCGTCGGCCTGATCAGGTCGAGCAGCAGCCGGATCGTGGTCGTCTTGCCGGCTCCGTTGGGACCGAGAAAGCCGAACACCTCTCCCCTCTCGACCTCGAGGTCGAGGTCGAGGATGCCGCGGTCGCCCGCGTACCGCTTCGAGAGACCCTCCGTCCCGATGACCACCGTCTCGCTCGTCATGTCCGCATCACCTGTCCCCGTCGCGCCAGCGCGCCAGCAAGGCGCGTGTCTCGCGCTGGTAGTAGTCGTAGAAGTCCCGGGCGTCGCGCAGCCGGGCTGCGGCGGAGCCGCCGCCCACCAGCCCGACGCCCCGTCCCGCGAGGTCGCCGAAGGCGGCGACCATGGGCAGTGTGCGCTCCATGGCCTGCGGCCACACGTCGGCCGCGATCAGGTAGTAGTCCCTGCGGTCGGGCGGGAAGGTCGTGCGCTTGACGAGGCCGATGTCCACGAACAGCCGGATGTTGGTGCTGATGGACGCCTTGCTCGCCTGCAGCGCCTCGGCAAGTTGACCGGCCGTCTGATGCGGCGGGTCGCACACGAGCAGCCAGCCCAGGATGCGCCCTGCCATGCGCGAGTGCCCGCCGCGCTCGTACACGAGGGCGACGTCGTCGACGAAACGCAGCAACTCCTCGTCGCTCGCCCTGCGACCGCGCTTGCCGGCCATGTCCACCGCCCCATCCCGTCGCCGGCACGCGGGGCGCGCGTAGCGGCGGCGTTCTCTGCGTTCACGTTGTTCGCTCTGTAGCGAACACCAAGAACCTGACGGAGTCAAGCGCCAGTCAGCGCCGGACCTTCGGCGGCAGCGGCGCGCCGCTGCCGCCCTTGGAGCTTCCCAGCACGAGGACGTCGACGGCGGCGATCTCGTCGGCGAGCTCCTCGACGCGGCGCAGCACCGCGCAAAGGCGCGCCGTCGCCCACGGCGACGGCTCCTTCTTCTGGCCGAACGAGTGCGGCTCGAACCCCCGCCGCGCGGAGAGCGGTGTGACGCGCCCGTCGGCGTCGGCGTTGTAGGCGACGAGGCAAGCGGCGATCTCGGCGACGGCCAGCCTGTCGGCGGCCACCTCCTCCGCGCCGCCGTCGCCGTGGCCGTGGCCGTGGCCGTGGCCGTGGCCGTGGCCGTGGCCGTGGCCGTCGCCCGAGCCTTCCCCACACCACAACTCCGGGTACCGGCCCACGGCGTCGAGCACGAGGTAGGCCCCGTACCAGGTCGGTGGCCACTTGACCGTCTTGAACTGCCGGCCGTGACCGAAGATGTACGGCTTCTCGGTGCCACGCTCGCGCCAGCCGCGCAGCAGCACGCGCGCGGTCTCGAGCAGCCGCGCGGGCCGCCGCTCAACGGGCAGCCACGACCACAGTCGGAGCGCCTCCACCACGAGCATCGGGCAGTAGTCGGCCTTGCGGCCCGGCCCCCTGAACCCGCTCACCGGGTCCGGGCGGCAGCGCCACGCGAACCCCTGGGTCGTCTCGCCCGCATCCGCCACGATGCGGTCCAGCGCCCGCCCGAGCCGAGGATCGTCGCCGCGGCCGAGCCGGGCAAGGACGCCGGCGATCGCGAAGGTGTCGCACTGGAGCGCCGACCAGCACGGCTCACCCTTGCCGCGAGGCCTTGCATACGCGGCGAAGCGGCCGTCGTCGTCCGTATGGGCGAGCATCTGGTCGGCGAGGCGATCGAGGCGCGGGTCGTCGCCCGGAGCGACGCCGGTGTCGAGCAGCAGGTGCACGAGATTGGGTGCGAACGCCGGCGAG
The DNA here is from genome assembly GCA_964440225.1 of uncultured Thermoleophilia bacterium. GTDB lineage: Bacteria > Actinomycetota > Thermoleophilia > UBA2241 > UBA2241 > CAIXSE01. The sequence continues at coordinate 6,284 of CAYTRM010000172.1, forward strand.
TCGTGCCCACTGATCCGCTGCGCCGCTTCCCAGTCCCCGACACGACCCAGCAGGTCGCCGCTCTGCGGGCCGGCCAGCACGGCGGCGTGCGCGGCGATC
>CAYTRM010000173.1:0-6359 GCA_964440225.1 uncultured Thermoleophilia bacterium
GCATGCGGGTGAGCTCGTACTCGAGCTGGGCGAGGTGCACCTGGAGCGTGCCCTCCAGCGAGTGCGCGTGACGGCTGAACACCGTGAGGATGAGCTCGGTGCGGTCGAGCACGTCGACGTCGACGGCGTCGAGCACCGCGGCCACCTGCGCCGGGCTCAGGTCGTCCTCGCACACGGCGACGGTGGCGCTCGTCTGCGTGACGACGTCCTTGAGGTCGCTCATCTTGCCCTTGCCGAGGTACGTCCTCGGGTTGGGCGCGTCGCGGCGCTGGATCACGTCGGCGGCCCAGTCCATGTCCGCGGAGCGCAGGAGCTCCTTGATCTCGGCCAGCTCCTCGTCTTCTCCGGGCTCGCCTCGGCCACCGGGGACGACGGCGAACACGACGGCCAGCGGCCGCGTCGCGGTCGCGCCGGTGTCGAAGCCGGGGGTTTCCTCGCTCACGCTGTGGCCTCCGTGTGGCGGCCGCTGAGGCGACCTAGATGCGTACCGACTCCTTGATGCGCCCGACGGCCTCCTGGAGGCGTTCGTCCGGGATGGTGAGCGAGAAGCGGACGTAGCCCTCGCCCGAGGGGCCGTAGGCGGCGCCCGGCGACACGATCACGTCCGCCTGCTCGAGCACCTGCTTCGTGAAGGTCGTTGAAGTATAGCCCTCGGGCACCGGCACCCACAGGTAGATGGTGCCCTTTGGCGCCTCGGCGCGCAGGCCGACGTCGCGAAGCGCCGTCACCAGAAGGTCGCGCCGGCGCTCGTACACGGCGCACATGTCGCGCACGCAGTCCTGCGACCCGCTGAGGGCCGCCGCGCCGGCGCGCTGCACGGCGCCGAACATGCCGGAGTCGATGTTCGTCTTGAGCCGCCAGTAGGCGTCGACGACCTCGCGATTGCCCACGAGCGCGCCGACCCGCCAGCCGGTCATGTTGTAGCTCTTCGAGAGGCTGAAGGCCTCGACACCGACGTCCTCGGCGCCGGGCGTCGCCAGGAAGCTCGGCGCGACGTAGCCGCCGTACGTGATGTCGGCGTACGCGTTGTCGTGCACGACGATGAGGTCGTGCGCTCTGGCGAAGGCGACGAGGCGCTCGAAGAAGTCGTCCTCGATCACCGCTCCCGTCGGATTGTTCGGATAGTTGACGAAGATGAGGCGCGCTCGCGCCAGCGTGTCGGCGTCCACGGCCTCGAGGTCGGGCTGGAAGCCGAGAGAGGGCTCCAGCGGCAGCGGCACGGCGGTCGCCCCGGCAAGCAGGGGGCCGGTCGCGTACACCGGGTACCCGGGATCGGCGGCCAGCGCCACGTCGCCCGGGTCGAGCAGCACCTGGCAGATGTTGGCGATGCCCTCCTTGGCGCCCAGGAGCGGCACGATCTGGTCGGCCGGGTCGAGCTCCACGCCGAAGCGCGTGGAGTAGTACCCGGCCACCGCCTCGCGAAAGCCCGGCTCTCCCCGGTTGCTCGGGTACTGGTGCGTGCCGGGGTCGGCGACCGCCTCCGTGAGCGCATCCACGATGTGCGGAGGTGTAGGCAGGTCGGGGTCGCCGATGCCCAGGCTGATGACGTCGACGCCTGCCGCCCTGCGCTCCTCGATCTGCCGCTCGATGGCGGCGAACAGGTACGGCGGCAGCGTGCGCACGCGGTGTGCGATCCTCATTGGTCTCCGTGCTTCGGGGGTTGATCGACGCCGGGCGGCCTACTCCAGATGCGCCAGGAACTCGCGAGAGAGGTCGCCGTGGTAGATCTCCTCGGCGGGGCCGGTCATGAACACGCGCCAGTCGGGGCGCACCTCGACCTCGAGCTTCCCGCCGGGAAGCTCGACCGTCACAGGGCTCGAGCACTGGCCCGTGCGCACCAGGGCGACCGCGGTCGCGGTGGCGCCGGTGCCGCAGGCGCGGGTCTCCCCCACGCCCCGCTCCCACACGCGGATGCGCGCCTCGTGCTCGCCGACGACCTTGACGAACTCGACGTTGGCCCTGCGCGGGAAGAACCGGTGCGTCTCGATCACGGAGCCGATCTCGTGGAGCGGGACCAGCTCGAGCGGCCACGGCGACTGGATCACGGCGTGAGGGTTGCCGACGTCGACGAAGGTGAAGGTGAAGCTGCGCCCGGCGGCGTTGAGGGACTCCTCGACGCAGTCGCCGTCGAAGCCGTCGAGCTTCTCGCCGCCGAAGCGGGCCAGGCCCATGTCGACGGTGACCTCGTATCCCTCGCCGAGCTTGGGGACGATCTCGCCGGCCCCCGTCTCGAGGACGACGGTGTCACCGGTGATCGACCCTTCCATCCTGAGCTTGCGGGCCACCATGCGCACGCCGTTGCCGCACATCTCGGCCTCGCTGCCGTCGGGGTTGTAGATGCGCAGTTCGAAGCGCGCGTCACCCTTCTGGGCGCCGATGAGAAGGATCCCGTCCGACCCGATCCCGACGTTGCGGTCGCAGAGCAGGCGGACCCTCTCGGGCGTGAGCTCGAACGGCAGCTGATCGCTGTGAAGGACGATGTAGTTGTTCCCGAGGCCCTGCCACTTGGAGAACTGGACCTTACCGAGACCCTGCCACTGCGGTTGCACGAGTCACGACCCCCTCTGAGATGGAGCGCCCGCGAGACCGCAGGGCTGGTGCCCGAATCCTACCACGAGCCGTTCGTGAGGAGCTCGGCGACGTCGGCCGCCACCGCGGCCGGCGGCCGCCCCGCCGCAGGCACTGCGGCGGCCGCCGGCAGCTTGCGCATCCAGGTGAGCTGGCGGCGCGCCAGGGCGCGCGTGCGCGCCTTCATCCGCGCCGCCGCCTCGGGCAACGCGAGCTCGCCGTCGAGGACGGCGCTGAGCTCGCGCACGCCGATCGCCTGAGCCGCGGTGCGCGAGAACGGGCCGGCGGCGCGCGCCGCGGCGACCTCCTCCAGAGCGCCGGCCGCGAGCATCTCGTCCACGCGCGCCTCGATGCGGGCCGTCAGCGCGCCGCGGTCCTCGTCCGGAGACAGCGCCAGCAGCCGGTGGGCGTACCGCTCGCCGGGGCGCCACAGCCGGTCGCGCGCCATCGGGCCGGGCGGAGCCCCCGACGGACCGTCCGACGCCGCGTCCTCGAGGGCGCGGATCACGCGGCGCCCGTTGCGCAGGTCGATCCGCGCCGCCGCGTCGGGCGCCACACGCTCGAGCTCCGCGACCAGATCGTCCGGGTCTCGGGCCCAGCGCTCCTCGAGCAGGCGCCGCTGCTCCGCGTCGGGCGGCGCCCCGAACTCCAGGCCACCGAGGGCCGCGCGCAGGTAGAGACCGGATCCGCCCTCGACGATCACGCGCCGCCCCTGCGCGAGCACCTCGTCGATCACGGCATGGGCACGCTCGGCGAACTCCGCCACGGTGAACTCCTGCTGCGGCGGGACGATGCCGACGAGGTGGTACCGCGCCGCCGCGCGGCTGTCCGCGTCCGGCTGGTTGGTCACGATACCGAGCCCTGCGTACACCTGCATCGAGTCCGCGACCACGATGTCGGCGCCGATGCGCCGCGAGAGCTCCACGGCGACGTCGCTCTTGCCCAGAGCGGTCGCGCCGAAGAGCGCGACCACGGGCGGCGCCTCAGTCATCCGCCCCGTGCGCCGCCGGCGGCTCCGCCCGCGGCGGGTCGCCCTCGCGGTACCGCTCCACGGTGAAGCGCTCCACGTCGAACGGCTCGTCCCCGCGGATGCCGGCCTTCTGCAGCGCTATCCCGACCTGCGCCGCGATGGTGTCGATGCCGTCCAGCGCCGGCAGCAGCACGCCGCGACGGGAGCCCGTCTGCACGATCACGCCGTACACGGCCGGGTCGAGGTCGCTCACGGCGCACGCTTCGCTGGGGCTCAGGACGTCGACGGAGACCGTGATGGCCGCGAGTTCCTCACGGTCGACGGGAGGGAACCGCGGGTCGCGCAGCGCCGACGAGCGCGCGTTGCGCGCGATCTCCGCGCCGAGTGCGGCCTCGGCCGGCTCGAGCGTACCGATGCAGCCGCGCAGCTCGCCGTGCTTCTTGAGCGTCACGAAGCAGGCGGCGCGCTGCTCGTAGAAGGGGTCGTCCGGGGCGGGCGGCGCGGCCTGGCCCGCCACGTAGCGGCCGACGCAGGAGCGGGCGTAGTCGGCCGGGCCGGGCGTGGGCTCCGTCACCCGGCCTCGCCCCTCGCGTGCGACGCCGGCGCGCCGAAGCGCGCGACGAGGTAGCCGACTCCGTACGGCCCTTCATAGCTCAGGATCTGCGGATCGACCAGCGCGTCGTCGCCGAGAAAGCCCCCGAGAGCGACGAAGCTCCGCAGCCCGCACTCCGCGGCGCCCTCGAGCAAGACGGGCTCGATGCGGGTGAGGCCGGCGAAGTCGCCGATGCCCAGCAGGCTCAGCAGTTCGTCGTCGAACAGCTTGCCGCGCGGGTCGTACGGCGCCGGAGCGTCGTGCGTGAGCGCGTGCGAGAGGTCGCCCGACGCCAGGAACAGCGTGTCTCGCCCGAGCTCTTCGGCGCAGCGCCGCACGAGCTTGCCCAGGGTGCGGTGCTCCGCGTAGGGGCCCACGACCGACAGGGCGACGATCTTCTGCGGCTTGAGAAAGCTGAGCGGCACCAGCACGCCCCAATCGAGCACGTCGCCTTCGTCCGGCGTAAGACTCAGCTGGCGGTAGTCCCCGGCGAACGCCAGCAGAAGCTCGGCGAACTGCACGTCGTTCTCATACGCGAAGCTCACGTCGGGACAGCGGAAGCGCCCGAAGTCGCCGCAAAGACGCGGTGACGTCTTGACGGCGTGCGCGTCGCCGAACCCGTCGGCGTGTGGCGAGATCACCACCACTGTGTCGGGCTCTCCGATGGACTCGGCGAGCCGCTCCATGGCTGCGATGGTGTCCGTGACCTTGGCCCGGCCCGCGCCGCCGACCTCGGGGATGAGCAGCGGTGGATGAGGACAGATGCAACCTTGCATACCAGCACCTCCTGGTGTCGGCTCAGAGCCTGCCGCGCAGCGTGGTGGAGGTCGCTCCGGTGATCTCCACCTCCACTATAGCACCGGGCCCGACGGCCCCCGGGAGATTCACCGTCACGTTCTGGCGGGTGCGGCCACGCACGGATCCGCCGTCGCGACTCGGTCCCTCGACGAGGACCTCCGCCGTGCGTCCGATCCAGGCGCGCCGCGAGGCCAGGGCGAGCTCCTGGGTGAGCGCCACGAGCCGCTCGACGCGCTCGCGCCGGACGTCCGGCGGCACCTGGTCCGGGAGGCCGGCGGCGGCGGTGCCGCTCCGCGGCGAGTAGACGAACGTGAACGCCGCGTCGAACGCCGCCGCCTTGACGAGGCCCACCGTCGCCTCGAAGTCGGCCTCGGTCTCCCCCGGGAAGCCGGCGATCAGATCGGTCGTGATGCTCACGTCCGGGACCGCCGCGCGAAGCGCTGCGACACGCTCGAGATACTCGGCCACCGTGTACCCGCGCCCCATGGCGGCGAGCACCCGGTCAGAGCCGGCCTGCGCCGGCAGGTGCACGTGCTCGCACACGCTGGGCAGCTCGGCCACAGCCGCGACGAGCGAGTCGCCGAGGTCCTTGGGGTGCGACGTCATGAAGCGCACGCGCTCGAGGCCTTCGACCTCGTCGAGTCGCCGTAGGAGAGCCGGGAAGTCGGCCGCCCCTCCCTCGCCCGAGCGCCGCAGGTCGAGGCCGTACGCGTTGACGTTCTGCCCGAGCAGCGTCACCTCGCGCACGCCGTCGGCCACCAGCTCCCGCACCTCCGCGACGACGTCGCCGGCGGGGCGGCTTCGCTCGGGTCCGCGCACGAACGGCACGATGCAGTACGTGCAGAAGTTGGTGCAGCCGCTCATGACCTGCACCCAGGCCTGGAAGGGCCGCTCGCGCCGCCCGGCCAGCCGGCCGCTGAGCTCCGGCCCGTCGTCGAAGTACCCGGGTTGCGGGCTGTCCCCCGCCTCAACGGCCGTCGCGAGGAGTTCCGGCAGGCGGTGCAGGTTCTGCGGGCCCAGCGCGCCGTCGACGAAGGGGAAGCGCACGAAGAGCCCGGCCTGCTCCGCCTGCGGCAGGCAGCCCGTGACCAGCACGACCCGTCCGGGCCGCTCGCGCTTGAGGCGAGCGGCCGTGCCGAGATGCCCGGCAAGACGGTCGTCGGCGCTCTTGCGCACCGTGCACGTGTTGTAGACGAGCACGTCTGCGTCGTCCGGCCGGTCGGCGCGCTCCAAGCCCTCGGCCTCGAGCAGCGCGCAGATGCGCTCCGCGTCGTGGGCGTTCATCTGGCAGCCGAACGAGCGCAGGTAGTACGTGTCCATGATCACACCGGCTCCCCGCGGCGCGCAGCCGCCCGCCCCGTGCTCGCTACTTGGCGATGTCGACGGCGCGGCTCTCCCGGATCACCGTGACGCGGATCTGCCCCGGGTAGT
>CAYTRM010000174.1:0-6358 GCA_964440225.1 uncultured Thermoleophilia bacterium
GACGCTGAGCGGCGGCGAGGCTCAGCGCGTCAAGCTCGCCAGCGAGCTCAGCAAGGTGGCCACCGGCAAGACGCTCTACATCCTCGACGAGCCCACCACCGGCCTGCACTTCCAGGACATCGACAAGCTGCTCGAGATGCTCCAGCGGCTGGTCGACCAAGGCAACACCGTGGTCGTCATCGAGCACAACCTCGACGTGATCAAGAGCGCCGACTGGGTCATCGACCTCGGCCCCGAGGGTGGGGAAGAGGGCGGCTCGGTGGTCGCCACGGGCACGCCGGAGGAGCTCGCCGCCCTCACGGACATCTCGCACACCGGGGCCTTCCTCGCGCGCTCGCTCGACCTCTCGCGGCCCCCCGGCTGAGGCGGCCGACAGCGGCCCGGCCGAGTCGCGGCGACGCGACTCGCTCCCTTGACCTGCGGGCTCACTTCGGTCATTAACTAGTGCAAGTGGACCCCGGTGGAGCGGGGTGCCGCTCCAGCGTCACACGATGTAAGGACCGAGGGGGGTGGTACATCGTCGGTGATCCGGGTCATCCGCGGGGGGCCGCCGCATGACACGTTGCCGCATGCCGCTGTGCCTCATCGCCTGTGATCCGGGTCTGATGCGTCCGTGACAGGGGGTGACTGTGTTCGATTTTGACGAAGCGATCGTGAACCTGGCGCCGCTCGACTGGCTGATCGTCGCGCTGTACATCGGCGGCATGCTCTTCATCGGCATCTGGTTCGCGCGCAAGTCGAAAGGCTTCGACGACTACTTCATGGCGGGGCGGAGCCTGACGGCTCCACTGCTGGTGGGGACGCTGGTCTCCACGTTCTACGGCCTCGACACGCTCTTCGGTACGTCCGAGGTCGCGTTCTACGAAGGCATCTCGGCCTTCTTCGCCTATTCGCTGCCGTACACGGCGCTGTACGTGGTGATGGCCTTCCTCTCTCCGCAGTTCAAGAAGCGCTTCCCCGAGAACGCCACCATGCAGGACATCGCCTTCCAGAAGTACGGCACCAAGACGGGCGTCGTCGTGTCCATCTCGTCGTTCCTCTACTCGACGAACACCATGGAGATGATGGGCATCGGCTTCCTGCTGCACCTCGTGCTCGGGATGCCCTTCTGGATGGGCGTCATCATCGGCGCCGCGGTGGTGCTCATCTACACGCTCACCGGGGGACTGTGGGCGGTCACGCTCACCGACTTCGTGCAGTTCTTCATCATGCTGGTCACCGTCGGCATCGGCTGCATCATCGCCTGGTACGATCTCGGCGGCTTCGCCAGGATCTTCGAGGGACTCGAGCTCTACGCCGGTGAGGACCCGAGCTACTACTTCAGCCCGGGCGCCGGCTACCTCACGACCTGGACGCTGATCGCCTACTCGGTGACGGCGCTGGCCGTGCTCTGCGACCCGGCGTTCTTCCAGCGCATGTTCGCCGCCGCCGGCCCCAAGGAGATCAAGAAGGCGTTCGCCGCCGGCGTGCCCATGTGGCTGTCGTTCGACTGGGCCGTCACCTTCCTCGGCATCTCGGCCGCGGCCGCCATCGGCCTCGGCGTGATCCCCGAGGTCGAGCCCAACCAGGCGCTGTTCGCCATGCTGGGTCAGTACCTGCCCGTGGGCCTGCTCGGGCTCGCCTTCGTGGGCATCCTCGCCGCCGCCATGTCCACGTCGGACTCGTACTTCCTGGCCTCCGGCGGCGTCATCGGCTACGACCTCTACAAGGTCGTGCGCCCCAAGTCCACCGGCCCGCAGCGGCAGCGCATGGTCAAGATCGGCATCCTCGTCTCGGCCGTGCTCTCCATCTCGCTGGCGTTCGTCTTCGAGCGCATCATGACGGTGTGGGTGTTCCAGGCGACGATCATCATCTGCACGGCGCTGATCCCCGTGTACATGGGTACCTTCCTCAAGAAGAGGCCCAAGAAGATCGCCGGTACCCTGGCGGCGACCGTGGGTCTCGTCGGGTCTGTCGGGTACTACCTCTGGATCATGATCTTCGGCTACTGGAACGACAACATGGCGGTCCAGATGCTGAAGCTCCCGGCGATGCCGTTCGTCGACGTGCCGGGGGTGTCCGTGGTCTATCTCTGGACCGAGTACGGCATCCTCATCATCACGCCGATCGTGCTCGTCGTGTTCCTGGTCGCCAACTGGCTGGGCAAGGAAGTCGAGCCCGACAAGCCGGTCGAGACGCACGAGGAGGTGACGTTGTGAGCATCGTCGCCATGAACGGCTGGGACCTCTCGAACTACATCATGAGCTCCATCGCGATCATCGGTCCGTGCCTCATCGCGTGGTGGTTCTTCAAGACCGCGAAGCAGCGCGTCAAGGATTTCAACGAGGAGTCTAAGAAGTAGACCCTGCTCCAAGACGGATATGCGATGTGGCATGCCCGCGGACCGGACCGGCGAACGCCGGTCCGGTCCGCGGGCCGTCTCGCTCTGAGGCGCCGTCTTGCCCGCGGCTCCGGCGCGCGCCGGGCGGGCCGGCCGCACCGGCCGAAGCGGCGGCGCGGCCGCGGATCCCGACCACTCGTTGCGTTGCTCCCGGTGGGTGCGCCGGCGGCGGGCTCGGCCGTGTCCGCCCGGCTCAGCGGGTACAATCGTCGGCGATGAGCCCGTCATCCTCCTCCCCCGAGCAGCCCATCGAGAGGCTGCGCGCGATCCTGCCGCGGATCCCCAACGAGCCCGGCGTCTACCGCTTTCTCGACGCCGACGAGACCGTGCTGTACGTCGGCAAGGCGAAGGCGCTGCGCAAGCGCGTCGCCAGCTATCTGCGCCCGGCGGCGCAGCCTCACGGGCGCACCGGCGAGATGCTCTCGCAGGCGCGGGACATCGACTGGGTGGTGACGGCGACCGAGGGCGAGGCGCTCCTCCTGGAGGACAACTTCATCAAGGAGGAGCGCCCCCCGTACAATCTGCGTCTGCGCGACGACAAGAGCTACCCGTCCATCGAGATCACCGTGAACGACGAGTGGCCGCGCGTGCGCTTCTTTCGCGGGCGGCGCGTGCCCGGCAACCTCTACTTCGGGCCGTTTTCCAGCGCCCGCAAGGTGCGTGACACGCTCGAGCTCATCGGCAGGATCTTCCCGTACCGCAAGTGCCGCGGCGAGAAGCCGGGCCGGCCCAGCGGGTCGCCGTGCCTGCAGTACTTCATCAAGCGCTCGCTGGCGCCGTGCGACGGGCGCGTGACGCGCGAGGAGTACATGGCCGCCGTGCAGCAGGCGATCGACTTCCTCCGCGGCCGTCTCGGCGCCGTCGAGCGCGAGATCGAGCGCGAGATGGCCGCGGCGGCCGCCAGCCGGGAGTTCGAGAAGGCGGCGCTGCTCCGCGACCGCCTCGCCGCCGTCCGGCACGTGCACGAGCGCCAGACCGCCCGCGTCGACGAGCGCGAGGCCTTCGACGTCGTCGGCCTCTCGCAGGCGGAGCCCGGCGCCAACGTGCAGGTGTTCCGCGTGCGTGACGGCGCCGTGGTCGACCGCCAGGCCTTCTATCTCGAGAATGCGGCCGGACGCGAGACGGCCGACGTCGTCGAGGAGTTCCTGCTCGAGTTCTACTGGGAGGGCGCCGTGATCCCGGCGGAGGTCGTGGCGCCGCTCGACGACGGCTCCGGCCTGAGCGCGCTCCTCACCGAGCGCCGGGGCGCCGGCGTCGCCGTGCGCGCCGCCCGGCGGGGCCCCAAGAGGAGGCTTCTCGAGCTCGCGCAGCACAACGCCGAGCTCGCGGCGGAGGCCGAGTCGGAGCGCCTCGCGCGGCGCTCCTCGGCGCGCATCGAGGCCCTCGAGCGCCTCCGCGACGGCCTCGCGCTCGACCGTCTGCCGCTGCGCATCGAGTGCTACGACATCTCCAACCTGGGCGAACGTCACCCCGTCGGCTCCATGGTCGTGTTCGAGGGCGGGGTGCCGAAGAAGGCGCACTACCGTAAGTTCGCGGTGCGCGGCGCCACCGGTCAGGACGACTTCGCGATGATGAACCAGGTGCTGCGGCGGCGCTTCGAGCGCCGCGGCGAGACCGAGGGCGCGTACGACGAGAGCTTTGCCACGCTGCCGGACCTCGTCGTCGTCGACGGCGGCAAGGGCCAGCTCTCGGCGGCCGTGGCGGCTCTGCGCGACTGCGGCGTGGAGCTCGACGTCGTCGGCCTGGCCAAGCAGCGGGAGGAGGTCTTCGTGCCGGGGCGGCGTGACCCGCTGCCGCTGCCGGCGGACGACCCGGGCTCGCTGCTGCTGCAGCGCATCCGCGACGAGGCACACCGGTTCGCGGTGACGTACCATAGGCAGCGGCGCGACGCCGACCTGCGCCGCTCGTCGATCTTCGACGAGCTCCCGCAGGTCGGCCCTGTGCGCCGGCGGCGCATCCTGGAGCACTTCGGCAGCCCCGAACGCTTTCTCAGCGCCGGCCGGGAAGAGATGGAGCGCGTGCCGGGGCTGCCGCGCAAGGTGGCGAGGGAGATCTATGCGCACCTCCACAAGACGGGCTGATCCATACTCCGGCCTCGGCCCGGTCACCGCGGAGCCCTTCTTCTGCGACGCCGGCGCCGGGCGCCTGCTGCGCGCCGGAGACCTCCCGCTCGAGGTGGACCTTCCCGGCGCGCCGGCCGAGGCCGAGGCGGCCGCGGCGGCGGCGCCACCGGGCAAGAGCCGCTGGGCGACGGCGCTCGAGCGGTACTTCGCCGGGGAGCCGGTCGTCTTCGACCTCGACGTCGACGCGTATGCGGCCGCCCACGGCCTGACCGCGTTCGAGCGCGACGTGTACGCGGCTCTCGCGCGAGTGCCGTACGGCACGGTGGTGAGCTATCGCGAGCTCGCCGCGGCGGCGGGGCGGCCGCACGCGTATCGCGCCGCCGGGTCGGTCATGGCCCGGAACCTCCTGCCGGTCATCCTGCCGTGTCACCGCGTGATCAGGAACGACGGCCGGCTCGGCCGGTACGGCGACGACCCGGCCTGGAAGGGGCGCCTGCTGGCGCTCGAGGGCGTGCGCGTCGAGGAGGGGAGGGTCGCGTGACCGAGGCGCTGCAGTTCGTGATCATCACCGGTCTGTCGGGAGCGGGGAAGTCGCAGGCCATGGACTCGTTCGAGGACGCCGGCTGGTTCTGCGTCGACAACCTGCCGCCGGAGCTGGTGCCGACCCTGGTCGACCTGTTCCGTCGCGAGGGGAGTAAGGTCGACCGCGTCGCCGTCGTCAGCGACGTGCGCGGCGGCGAGTACTTCGGCCGCCTCGAGCAGTTGCTCGACGAGTTGCACGAGCGCGGCGTGGAGTACACGCTCGTGTTCCTTGAGGCCTCCAACGAGGCGCTTGTGCGGCGCTTCAAGGAGACACGCCGGCGCCATCCCCTGGCGGCCGGCGGCACCGTCATCGACGGCATCCGCGAGGAGCGCCGGCAGCTGGCCGGCCTCCGCGAGCGCGCCACCATGGTGATCGACACCAGCGACATCTCGATCCACCAGCTCAAGGCGCGTCTCAACGAAGACCTGATCCAGCACACCCGCCGCACCAACATCGTCTTCGCCGTCGTCTCGTTCGGCTTCAAGTACGGCATCCCGATCGACGCCGACCTGCTGTTCGACGTGCGCTTCCTTCCCAATCCGCACTACGACCTGCGCCTGCGCACGCTGACCGGACTCGACGCCGAGGTCCGTGACTTCGTCCTCGAGTCGCCGGGCACGAGCGAGTATCTCGAGCGCCTGTTCCCGCTGCTCGACTTCCTGTTCCCCCGCTACGCCGCCGAGGGCAAGGCTCACCTCACCATCGGCGTGGGCTGCACCGGCGGGCGCCACCGCTCCGTCGCCATAGCGCAACTGCTCGGGGAGCGGTACGAGAAGCAGGGCTACTACACGGTCGTCCGCCACCGGGACCTGACGAGAGACTGACCGGGGCGGGCTGACACATGCGGCGTTCTCTCGAGTGGCTCGTTCCCGGGCTGGGCATCAAGCGCTGGCTTCTGCTCGCCTTCGCAGGCGGCGTCCTGCTCGTCTACTCCGTGCTCTTCGCGGTGGGCGTGCTCTGGTCGCCGCAGCTGCAACGAGGCCTCGGGATGGGGTGGCTCGAGAAGCGTCGCGCGGCCGCTCTGGTGCTCGCCGTCGACGGTATGGCGGTCGGGGTCCTGGCTCTCGGGCTGGGCACCCGGCGGCTCTGGCTGTTCCAGCGCACGACCCCGGAGACGGCGAGCGAGATACGCACGGCCGCTCGCCTGGCGCGCGGGCCGCGCGTCGTCGCGGTCGGCGGCGGCAACGGCCTCGCCGCCCTGCTTCGCGGCCTCAAGACCCAGACCAGCAATCTGACCGCCGTCGTCACCATGGCGGACGACGGCGGGAGCTCCGGGCGGCTGCGCCGCGACATGGGCATGCCCCCGCCCGGCGACCTGCGGAACTGCCTCGT
>CAYTRM010000175.1:0-6302 GCA_964440225.1 uncultured Thermoleophilia bacterium
CAGTCGCACAAGGCCGACAGAGACGTCCAGGACGGCGAGAAGAACCCGCCGTTGGCGCCGCTGCCTCCGGCGCCGACGATGTCGGCCTCCACGAGGACCACGCCGAGCTCCGGAGCGCGCTCGGTGAGCTCGTAGGCCGCCCACAGGCCGGCGAACCCGCCGCCGACGACGCAGACGTCGGCGACCACCTCGCCGGCGAGCGCCGGGCACGGCTCGCCCGGGTCGGCGCGCAGCGCCTCGTCCAGCCACCAGCTGCGCGCGCCCACCGCAGGCACCGCCGGCCACGAGTCCTTGCCGCGTCGTCTCATGGGGTCCGGCTCGCCTGTCTCAGCATGTCGCCCCCTGTGTCGCTCGCCGAGCCGCGTCTATCAGACGCGGCGGGCGCCACAGGTGTCAAGCGGCGGTCAGACTCCGAGGACGGGGAAGCCGAGAAGCAGCGCCACTCTCGCCTGCTGACTGTCGTGCGTCGCAAAGGTCATCTGCGGGTAGCCGCGCTCACGCAGATGAAGGGCCGTGCCCAGGTGGACTGCGTCCAGGGACTTCACCGGAAGCGGGAAGGATGCACTGCCGCGTTCGAGGACTGATCGCGATACGGCCACTCTCCTCATGCCTCTCAGGAGCTGGTAGAGCGCGAGAGACCGGACGAGCACTTCATCTGGCGTCAGGTTGTCATCCATCCGTGTCTTGTCCACAGCACGCAGACACTCGAGCTGTGTGAGCTGTGAAGTGAACCGCTGGTCGAAGGTCGTCAACTCGACCAGCCTGTCCGGCTGTTGCAGGACGAAGCGGGCGACCACCGATGAGTCGACGTAGGCGATCACTCAGACTCCTCGTCCCGACGCGAAGCTCCTGTGCCCAAGTCCCGGTCTTCGCGCAACTCGATGAGGATCTCCGCGATGTCCCGTGAGAGCACGAGCGGCGGCAGGTCGATCTGCCCCCACAGCGCAGGGTCTTCCGTGGGCTCGGTGATCTCGAGATCGTCCGCGTCAAGGGGGTCGTAGGGCCCGAGCGTGGCGACAGGGATGTCGCGGCTGAGGACCGTGAACGAGCGACCCCCGCGCACCTCGCGGAGGTAGTAGCTGAGCTTCGCTTTGAGTTCGGCGACGGTCACGGTGTCCATGATCACAGTATGACCAGAAGTGGTCAAGATGACAATGGGGCGGCGCCGGGTGACGCTGTCAGGCGGCGCCATGAGCCGCCCCCGGCCAGAGGTGGGCGTGGGGTCAGCCGGCCGACGGCCGGCTCACACGGACGGCTTGTCCCGGTAGCCCTCGGCGAAGGCCATGAAGCGGTAGACGTCGGCGAAGTCCGAGGCGATCCCCAGCGAGACGCGGATCGTGTTCGGCACCTTGCCGGTCGCGTCCTCGATCCGCTGCTGGCACTCGTGCAGGGTGATCGCGGCGCTCGGGTCGCTGAAGCAGCTCTCTACGTCGGCGCGCGTGATGCGGTGCGCGATCTCGCCGTCGCCGGGGTTGCAGAAGCAGCCGCTGCGCACGGAGATGCGCTCGCGGGCGGCGGCGGCCTCGACGTCGTAGACGTCGTAGGGCCGCCCGTCCGGATCCACGAGGTACAGCGCGATCGTCGCGCCGCGGCACTCGCCGTCCGCCGGCCCGAAGACCCTGGCGAGCGGCGAGCCGTCGCTGTGACGGAGCGCCTCGAGCTCCTCCAGGAGCCAGCAGCCGAGGGCGCAGACCCGCGTGTGGATGACGTCGATGCCGACCGCCTCGACGTGCTCGATCCCGATGGTGAGCGCGGGCAGGCCGAGGTAGTCGATGGTGCCGTCCTCGAAGCCCGTCGCGCCGGGGGCCAGGTGGTACCACTTCTCTTCCTGGACCGACGCCAAGGTGATCGTCCCGCCGGCGAACCACGGGCGAGTGAGCCTCGCGAGCGCCTCCCGGCGCGCGATGAGGCACCCACTGCCGGTCGGGTAGCCGCAGAGCTTGTAGAACGAGATGGGGATGAAGTCGGCGCCGATGGCGTGCGCGTCGATGGGGTTCGTCGGCGCGTAGGCGGCGCAGTCGAGGACGACGTCCCAGCCGAGGTCCCGCGCCTCGGCCACCCACTCGAGCGGGTGCTGGGCGCCGCTGAAGTTCGATTGCGCCGGGTACGCGAACAGCTTCGCGGCGCCGTCGCCGGCGCCGCGCAGCGCGGTGCGGACCTGCTCCTCGTCGAGCCGCAGGTCGTCCTCGCGTACCGGGATGTACGAGACGGCGGCGCCCTTACGCGCGGCGAACTCGCGGATGCCGTTCACCGAGTTGTGGTTGTCGTAGCTGAGCAGGAAGACGCCGCCGGGCGCGAACGGGTAGGCCTCCCCCACGAGCTTGAGCGCCCCGCTGGCGTTGGCTGTGAAGACGATCTCGAACTCGTCCTCGGGGGCGTTGAAGAAGCGCCGCACGGCGTCGCGCGCCCGGGTGGCGAGCCCGGCCGAGGCGAGCGAGGTCGGGCTCTGCGAGTGCGGGTTGCCGAGCACCCGGCCGCCGAGGAGCTCGTGATGGCGGCGGAGCTGCGACTCCGCGTAGAGGCCGCCGCCGGTGTAGTCGAGGTACGTCTGGCCGAGGCGGTCGAGCCGCGCGTAGTCGGTCGCCCGCAGCTCGTCGACGGCCGTCGTGCCGGCGAACGACGGGTACCGCCGCACGAAGTCCTCGTAGGCGGCGGCCAGCCCTTCCGGGGTGGACAAGCTTGACGCGCCCATCCGGCGGTCAGCGCACCGTCAGCCGCGCGCTGCCGACCTTGCTCTGCGGGTTGCCGGCGATGTCGGTCGCGTAGACCTTGATCGTGTAGCGGCCCTTAGGCAGCGCGCAGCGCCAGGTGCGGGCCGTCTTGACGTTGCAGGGACGCATCCCGGCCCTGATCGTCCGCTTGAGCGTCTTGCCCTTGTAGATCTTGAGCACGACGGTCGCCTGAGCGCATCCGGGCATCGCATCGGTCACCTTGAAGCCCAACGTCGCCGTCTTGCCTTGTCGCACCGTTGTGGCATAGCCCTTGGTCTGAGGACGCTTCGAGTCGATTCTGAACGTGACGGCGCCGGCCGTCTCTATGTTGCCGGCCTTGTCCGTCGAGCGATACTCCAGCGTCGTCTCGCCCTGATCGCTCCTGGTGAACGGCGCCGCATATGGCGTCCAGGTCGTGACGCCTTGATCGCGGTACTCGGTCGTCGCCACGCCGGAGCCGGCGTCGGCGCCGGCCAGAGTGACGCTCACCGGCGTCTTGTGCCAGCCGCTTGCGTTGGCCGCCGGGAGGACCGTCGGGGTCGTCACCGGCGGGACGCCGTCAAGGAGAAAGGCGTATGCGGAGCCTTCGTCGACGTCGGCGCCGACGTCGTCGTAAGGCGCCCCGATCAAGGCGGTGTCGCCGGAGACGGCGACCGAGTAGCCGGCGGCGTCGGCGGCGGAGCCGTCGGCGGCGGCGAGCTGGTCCTGCTCCGTCCACTCGCCGCCCGAGCGCGTGAACACGGAGGCGGCGGCGCGGCGAGAGGGTCCGGCCCAGTAGAAGGCCCCGACCAGCGCCGTGTCGCCGGAGAGCGCGACGGAGTGGCCGAGCCCGTCGCCGGCAGCGCCGTCTGCCTCGATCAACTGATCCCGGAACGTCCAGGTCGAGGCGGCACGCACGAACACGGAGGCCGATCCCTGATCGCCGTTAGCCCCGACATCGTCTTGCTTGGCCCCGACCAGCGCTGTGTCGCCGGAGAGCGCGACAGAGTGACCGAAGTAGTCGCCGGAGGCGCCGTCAATGAGCGTCAGCTGCTGCTGGGGGGCCCACCTGGAATCCGCGCGCACGAACACGCGGGCCGCGCCCTGAACGTCGGCGCCGCCTGTCGGCGCGCCAACCAGGGCCGTGTCATCGGCGAGGGCGACCGAGAAACCGAAGGCGTCATCGACGTCACCGGCAGTCAACTGCTCCTGGAAGGCCCAGGTGGAACCCGAGCGCACGAAGACGTACGCCGCGCCCTGGTTCGTCTGAGAGCCGACGTCCACGCCGTGCGCGCCGACGAGGGCCGTACTGCCGGACAGGGCGACCGAGCAGCCGAAGAAGTCGTAGGCCGCGGCGTCCGGAGCGACGAGAGCAGGGCCCTGCTGGCTCCAGGCGCCGGCAGAGCGCACGAACACGTAGACCGCGCCTTCGTCACCGGCACCGACGTACGGACTCGCGACCAGGGCCGTGTCGCCGGACAGGGCGACCGAGTATCCCAGCTCGTCATCCATGGTTCCGGCATCCCCGGCCGTGAGCCGCTGCTGCAGGATCCAGCTCGAGCCGGAACGCACGAAGACGTAGGCCGAGCCTCGCCACGCGACGGCGCCGACCTGGTCGCCCGGCGCGCCGACCAGAGCCGTGTCGCCGGAGAGCGCGACGGACCAGCCGACGAAGTCGCCGGAAGTCCCATCGGCCGCAGTCAGCTGCGCCTGCTGCAAGGCCAGCAGCGCCGTCGGCGGCGGCGCCGAGGCGAGCCCGTCGGCAGGCGGGCCGGCGCTGGAAGAAGCAGCCCCCGCAGCTGCAGCCGTCAGCAGAAGCGCCAGCATCGCGGTGATCAGGGGTGCTCTGCGCACGGCGCGGCGTTGCGGCGAACTCAAGCCGACACCCCGGCCATGGCCGGGATTGCGCGACGACACGGCAGACGATCGGCGGCGGCAGATCAGATCCATCAAGGACTCCCCCCTGTGTGCAGCGCGCACATGCGACGGGAGTCGACCGTATGACCCTGACCCCCGTGCCGGTGTCGCGGCGCTCCTCTACGTCCTCAGCAGGATAGTGCCGTCGCCTGACCTCGACAAGCATCGCATCGCGAGAAGGATCGCGTCCATGGCTCAGGCGCCGGGCGCCGGCAGCCGCCGCTCGCGCACCTCGGCGACCAGGTGACCGACGAACTCGCCGAGCGGCCGCGCGCCCTTATCCTCGCCGCGCTCGCGCACACCCACCGTGCCCTGCTCCACCTCGCGGTCGCCGACCACGAGGATGTACGGCACCTTCTGCAGCTGGGCGTCGCGGATGCGCCGGCCGATGCTCTCGGCGCGGTCGTCGACGTCGGCGTGGATGGTGACCGGCGCCGCGGCCGCGTCGGCGGCGCCGGCGGCGCGCAGGGTGCGCAGCACCTCCTGCGCGTACTCGCCGTGGCGGTCGGCGATCGGGAGCACCAGCGCCTGCTGCGGGGCAAGCCACGTCGGCAGGTTACCGCCGTAGTGCTCCAGCAGGATGCCCATGAAGCGCTCGATGCTGCCGAGCAGCGCGCGGTGGACCATGACCGGCCGGTGCTCTTCGTTGTCGGCTCCCGTGTAGCTGATGTCCAGACGCTCAGGCATGGCGAAGTCGACCTGGATGGTGCCGCACTGCCACGTGCGACCCATGACGTCGCGGATGTGGAAGTCGATCTTGGGGCCGTAGAAGGCGCCGTCGCCGGGGTTGAGCACGTACTCGATGCCCTCGCCCTCCAGCACCCGCTGCAGGGTGCTCTCGGCGAGCTCCCAGACCTCGTCCGAGCCGATGCTCTTCTCCGGCCGGGTGCTGAGCTCGATCTTCACGTCGCTGAAGCCGAAGGCGGCGTAGATGTGCTGCATGAAGCGCACGACGCCGAGCACCTCGTCCTGCAACTGCTCGGGGGTGCAGTAGATGTGCGCGTCGTCCTGGGTGAAGTAGCGCACGCGGAAGAGGCCGTGCAGCACGCCGCTCATCTCGTGGCGGTGCACGCGGCCGAGCTCGGCCATGCGCAGCGGCAGGTCACGGTAGGAGCGCCGGCGGCTCTTGTAGACGAGCAGGCCGCCGGGGCAGTTCATGGGCTTCACCGCATACGGCTGCTCGTCGATCTCGGTGAAGTACATGTTCTCCTTGTAGTTGTCCCAGTGGCCGCTGCGCTCCCACAGCTCGCGGCGCAGGATCACCGGAGTGCTGATCTCCTCGTAACCGGCGCGCACGTGCTCGGCGCGCCAGAAGTCGACCATCGCGTTCCACAGGCGCATGCCCTTGGGGTGGAAGAAGGGGAAGCCGGGGCCCTCCTCGTGGAAGCTGAAGAGGTCGAGGTCCCGGCCGATGCGCCGGTGGTCGCGCTGGCGGGCCAGCTCGAGCGCCTCGAGATGCGCCGCCAACTCTTCCTTGCTCGGGAAGGCGGTGCCGTAGACGCGGGTGAGCATCTCGTTCTTCTCGTCGCCGCGCCAGTAGGCGCCGGCGAGGCTCGTGAGCTTGAAGGTGCCGCTGCCGAGCTTGTTGGTGCTCGGCAGGTGCGGGCCGCGGCAGAGGTCGACGAAGTCGCCCTGGCGGTAGACGCTGATCGTGGGCACGTCCTCACCCGTCTCCGTCGCGGCGGTCACGAGATC
>CAYTRM010000176.1:0-6274 GCA_964440225.1 uncultured Thermoleophilia bacterium
GCGCCGGCTCGGGCATCCCCGGCGTCGTCGTGGTGCCGGGCCCGATGGGCGGCGGCGCCGGTTACATCTACGCGGCCATGCGCGCCGTGCAGGATGCCCGCGGCCTGACCGACGACGATCTGCTGCGCGGGCTCTTCGTCGCCGCGGGCATCGGCGCCATCTCTTACACGCGCTCGGCGCCGACCGGCGAGGTCACCGGCTGCGCCGGCGAGACCGGCACCTGCGGCGCCATGGCCGCCGCGGCCATCGTCGAGATGGCCGGCGGCACGCCCGAGCAGGTCGAGAACGCGGCGTCTCTGGCGCTCCAGGCCTTCACCGGCATGCCCTGCGACCCGATGCCGGGCGGCCTCTGCCAGCCCTGTCGCAGCCGCATACTGGCGGCGACCTGCGCGGCCCACGTCTTCGCCGACCTGGCCATGGCCGGGCACGAGGCCGTGCTGCCGCTGCACGAGGCCATCGACGTGGCCGACGGCATCGGCCGCGGTCTGCCGCCGGAGTTGCTCTGCACCTCCGCCGGCGGAGCCTGCGCGGCCCCGGCGGCGCAGCGCTGCCGCGCCGACTTCGAGCACTGGTTCACGGAGAGCGCGCCGGAGGATCGGCCTCCGGCGAGCCTGATCTGATCGGCGGGTGGCGTGACGGACACGGCGATCCGTCCGGTGCGGGTCGCAACGCGGGCCCGGGACTGCCACACTCCAGGGGAGCCACGACAGGGCTCTCGATGACGGCACACAAGGAGCAGTAGTGACACAGGACCTCCAGTACGTCGGCGGAAGCTACCCGGTTCACGACGTGGCCCAGAAGGTCACCGGCGAGCTCATCTACGGTAGCGACTTCCACGTGCCGGGCATGCTCTACGCCAAGCTCGTACTCAGCCCGATCGCGCACGGCATGGTCAGGCGCATCGATTCCTCCCGGGCCGAGGGCCTTCCAGGGGTCGTCAGGGTCTTCTCGCACCTCAACGCGCCGATGGACACGTTTTCGCGGGCGCGCATCCACCCCGGGGAGGACGAGCTCGCTCCGTGGGACGAGACGCTGTTCAGCGAGCACGTGCGCTTCGTCGGCGACCGCGTGGCCGCGGTCGTGGCCACGAGCCAAGCCATCGCCGCCGCCGCCGCGGCGCTCCTGGACGTGGAGTACGAGGAGTTGCCGGCGCTGCTCACGACGGAGCAGGCGCTGGCGCGCGACGACGTCCCGATCCACCCTATCGGGAACGTGGTCTACGAGCACAAGACGGAGGTCGGGGAGCGCCCCGACCTGACAGGAGCCGTCGTGGTTTCCACGGCGGCGAGCACGCCGCGCGTGCACCACGCCGCGATCGAGCCGCACGTGTGCACCGCACAGGGCCACAGCACGGGCGGCATGACCGTATGGACCACCAGTCAGGGCGCTTTTGCCGCCCGTACCGTCATCGCCGAACTGCTCAAGCTCGAGTACCACCGCGTCCGCGTCATCAAGCTGCCCATGGGCGGCTCCTTCGGCGGCAAGACCGAGTACATCCTCGAGCCCGTGACGGCCTTCCTGGCGCACGCCTTGCATCGCCCGGTGAAGCTCCTCTTCGACCGCGAAGAGACCATGATCGCGACGATGTGCCGCCCGGCCACGTCGACGGCCATCCGCACCGCCTGCACCCCAGACGGCCAGTTGCTCGACTTCGAGGCTGCGACGACGCTCGACTCCGGGGGCTACGCGGCGAGCACGCCGGATTACGGCATCCACATGACCAAGAAGGTCACGAAGCTGTACCGGGTCCCCCACTACGAGCACCACAGCAGGGCGGTGTACACGAACACACCGGTCGGCGGCGCGGCGCGAGGCTGGGGCGCTCCGGAGATGATCGCCGCCTCGGAGATCCACATGGACCGGGTGGCCGCCGCACTGCGCATGGATCCGGTCGAGCTCCGCGTCAAGAACATGGTGGAGCCCTTCGACACCGACCCCGTGACGGGTCTGTCGCTGGGCGACGCGCGGGTCCGCGAGTGCCTGGAACGAGGCGCCGTGGCCTTCGACTGGGCCACGCGTCGCGCCCGGCCGTCCGGCAGGGGCCGCTTCAGGCGCGGCGTCGGCGTGGCCTGCGGAAGCCACAAGAACGGGATGTTCGGCGCGTTCCCCGAGGCCAGCAACGCGTCGCTCAAGATGAACGAGGACGGGACCTTCGAACTGAACGCGAGCCTGCACGACGTCGGCTGCGGCATCGTCACGACCATGAAGGTCATCGTCGCGGAAGTGCTCGGCGTGCACCCCGACCTGATCGCCGCCTGCGAGGCCGACACGGCGACCACCCCCTTTGACTACGGGACATACGGTAGCCGCGTCACCTACGTCGTCGGGGCCTGCGTCCGCGCGACGGCCGAGAAGGTCAAGACCAGGCTGCTTGCCGCGGCGGCCCACCTCCTCGATGAGCCTGTCGAGCGGCTGTACGTGCGAGATGGCGGGGTGCACATCCGGGACGATGGCGAGCGCGCCATCGCCTACCGCGACATCGCTCGCCTCAGCCACATGCACGACGTGCCGGGGATCTCGGCCTCACTCACGTACTACGCGGTCTCGAACCCGGCGTCGTACTCGGTGCAGTTCGCCGAGGTCGAGGTCGACTGCGCCACCGGCCTGACGGCAGTGACGGATTTCCTCGCCGTCGGCGACGTAGGCCAGGCGATCAACCGCGGCATGGCCGAGGCGCAGTTCCAGGGCGCCGTGCAGATGGGCATCGGGTACGCGCTCTACGAGCACCTCGACGTCGACGAGGCCGGCCGCGGAGGCGTGGACGGCTTCAAGAACTACCACATCGTCAACGCACCGGACATGCCGGACGTCCAGGTGCTCCTCGTCGAGCACGAGGGCGACGACGGGCCCTTCGGCGCCAAGAGCATCGGAGAGATCGCCACGGTGCCGACCGCCGCCGCCGTCGTCAATGCCGTGAACAATGCGCTGGGCACGACGCTCTCGGACCTGCCGCTCACGCCGGAGAAGATCGTCGCCGCTCTCCACGGCGCCAACGGGGAGGAGTCATGAATCTGACGCTCAGGGTCAACGGGATGACCCACGAGGTGGAAGCCGCGCCCACTGCGCGGCTGCTCGACGTCCTCAGGGACCAGCTCGGCCTCACCGGGACCAAAGAGGGCTGCGCCGAGGGCGAGTGCGGCGCCTGCACGGTCATCGTCGACGACAAGGCCGTCAACTCCTGTGTCATGCTCGCTGTCCAGGCGCAGGGCAAGGAGGTGCTCACCGTCGAGGGTCTGGCCGTCGACGGGGAGCTTGACGACCTGCAGCAGAAGTTCGTCGAGAACGGCGCCGTGCAGTGCGGCTTCTGCACCCCGGGCATGCTCATGTCGGCCAAGGCGCTCCTCCTGGCCAACCCGCTGCCGTCCGAGCAGGACATCCGCATCGCGCTCGCCGGGAACCTCTGCCGCTGCACGGGCTACTCCGCGATAGTCGCCGCCGTGAAGGCGGCGAGCGGACAGGAGGCGGCGCCGGCGATGGCGCTGCCGGGAGACGCCGAGGATCTTGTCGCGGCGGTGAAGACAGACCCGAAGACGCTGGCGGCGGCGTGCGAGGTCGTGCAGGCGGAAGGAGGCGCTCCCTTGGGCGCTCCGTGCGACGACCTACCTCGCGCCTCCGCGGCCGCCGCCCCGGACGACGCCGGCGCTGCAGAAGGGGGTGAGTGAGGTGACCGCGACCCACGTGGTGACTCCCGGCGGCGTTGAAGAGCTGGTCTCGGCGCTCGCCGAGGCCACCCCCGAGACCCGGCTTCTCGCCGGCGGCACCGACCTCGTGCGCGACATACGCCGGCCCGGCGCGGCGCCGGACGTGATCATCGACCTGAGCGCGCTGACGGAGCTCTCGTACGTGCGCCTCGACGGCGAGACGCTGCGCGTCGGCGCGCTGACCACGTTCACCGAGCTTCAACTCCACCCGCTCGTGCGCGAGCACGCCCCGTGCCTCGGCCTTGCCGCCGCGCAGGTCGGCTCGGCGCAGATCCGTAACGTCGGCACCGTCGGCGGCAACGTCGCCAACGCCTCTCCGTGCGCGGACGGCGCGACGGCGCTCACCGCGCTCGACGCCATCGTCGCCACGGTCGACGGCGCCGGCGACGCCCGGACCAGGCCGATCGCCGAGGTCCTCCTCGGTCCCGGCCGGACGAGCCTCGCCCACGACGAGGCGATCACGGAGTTCTCGTTCCCCGCGCTGGGGGCGGAGCACCGCTCGGCGTTCGCCAAGATCGGCTCGCGCACCGCCGTCAGCGTCGCACGGCTCAGCGCCGCCCTCGTCGTCCGCTTCGACGCAGCTGCCGGTACGCTCGCGGACGTGCGTGTGGCGCTCGGCGCGGTGGGCGGTACGGCCTTCCGCGCCTCGGCTCTGGAGGACACGCTGGAGGGCCGGCCGGCGGACGAAGAAGCCGCCCGGCTGTTCGCGCTGGGGTGTGTCGACGCCGTGCAGAGGTCGATCCCGGGACGCTACTCGCTGCCGTACAAGCAGCACGCCGCGGTGGGGCTCGCGTACGACGCCTGGAACGCGCTCGCCTTGTGCCCGCCGCGTGAGCCGGCGTGGGACTGAGCGCCGAAGACTGATGGCCACCTACGAGCACGCGAGCGTGCCGCGCATCGTCGCGGGAGCGGGCGCCCTGGACAGGCTGCCCGGCCTTCTGGCCGGGCGGACCGCCGGCGCGGTCGTCCTGGTGTCGGATCGCGGGCTGGAACAGGCCGGCGTCGTCGACCGCGTCGTCTCCCTGCTCGGTGACGCCGCCGAGGTCCACACGTATCTCGCGTCATCCGGAGAGCCGGAGGCCGCGGGCGTGGAAGAGGCGGCGGCTCTGGTGCGCGAGCGGCCGGGCGCGACGGTCATCGGTCTGGGCGGAGGCACGGCGATGGACATCGCCAAGCTCGCCGCCGCCACGGCCACGGCGAGCGAGCCCGTCGACCACTACTTCCTGCGCCCCGACGCGTTCACCGGCAAGGCGCCGTCCGTCCTCATCCCGACCACGGCCGGCACCGGGTCGGAGGTGACGCGCACGGCGATCTGCAACGACGCGGATGGGCACAAGCTCTGGTGCTGGGGCGAGAGACTCCTGCCGGAACTCGTCGTTTTGGACCCGACGCTCACGAAGTCGCTTCCTGCGACGCTGACCGTGACGACCGGGGCCGACGCCCTGGCGCACGCCATCGAGGCGGTCACCGGGCGGCGGCGCAACGCGTTCGCCGCCGCGCACGGATTGCACGCCGTGCGCCTCATCGCCGGGCACCTGCGGATGGCGGTCGCCGCTCCGGGCCACGTCGAGACGCGGCAGCGCATGCAGGAGGCCGCCTGCCTCGCCGGTCTCGCCCGGGAGAACGGAGGCACCGGGATCGCCCACACGCTTGGACACGCGCTCGGAGCGGCGTACGGCGTTCCGCACGGCGTCGCCGTGGCCGTGGCGCTGGGCGCGGTGCTGCCCTGGAACATCATCGGCGACCAGGACCTCTTCCATCCGGTCGCCGAGGCCTTTTCGCCGTCGGCGCGGGCCGCCCACCTCCCGGCGCTCTACGAGAAGC
Source organism: uncultured Thermoleophilia bacterium (assembly GCA_964440225.1). Taxonomy (GTDB): domain Bacteria; phylum Actinomycetota; class Thermoleophilia; order UBA2241; family UBA2241; genus CAIXSE01. The sequence goes on from CAYTRM010000176.1 coordinate 5,526, forward strand.
TGCTGACCGACTCGGGATTCCCCGCCGCGCTCGAGCCGTACCGGCAGACGCGTGTGGAAGCGGGCGCGCTCGCCGAGGCGTGCAGCCTCCCCGAGAACGCCCCCACGCTGCGCAACAACGCCCGCGTCGCGAACGACGTCGACGTCATGTCGCTCTGCATCACGCTCGAGTCCGCCTGGAACGCCGCGGTCTGAGCGCGTCCGGCGGCGCCCGCCGCGCTCCGGCATCCGGCCGATTCCAGCCCGGTACGGACACAATGGACAGTCTGCCCAGCCTTCTGCGGTAGATTATTCTCTCTGCGTCTTGACTCGACGAACATTTCGCTGAATACTGCGGTGGTTGTCAGCACTCGGTGGAGGTGGCCGTGGACGCTCTCGATCGCGATGTTCTTCTGGCCCTCCAGGCCGACGGACGCAAGTCGAATCTCGCGCTAGCGCGCGCGCTCGACCTCTCTCCGTCGGCGATGCTCGGCCGGGTGCGGCGTCTCGAGCGCAGCGGCGCCATCCGCGGGTACCGCGCCATCATCGATCCGGCCGCGCTCGGGATCACCGTCCGCGCCATGGTGGTGGCCCGTCTGCGCGAGCACAGCGAGCGCTCCATCAGGGAGTTCGAGAAGGGCATCAAGAGCGTGCCCGGCGTACGCGCCTGCTACCACGTCACCGGGCAGTTCGACATGGTCCTGGAGCTGGCACTGCGCGATCTCGACCATCTCGGCCAGTTGATCAGGGTCGACATCGCGCGCATCCCCG
>CAYTRM010000177.1:0-6218 GCA_964440225.1 uncultured Thermoleophilia bacterium
TGAGGACGGGGACCTTGGCCTTCTTCGCCGCCTCTTCGGAGCCCGTGATGAACTCCGTGCGCAACTCGTCTTTGGTGAGCTCCACGTTCGAGGAGTCACCCATTCTCGTCAAGATCTTCATCTATACGGCCTCCGCTGTGTCGCTGATCAGAAGTCCCAGGCCGTCCCGGGGGCTTACCTATCTTGTCTGCTCTGCGTGTGCGTTTCGTGAGGGCGCCGGCGGCGGCTCTGCAGCCGCCGCCGGCGCTGGTCTTGACGCCGCTTGGACGTATCCCGTCGGCTTACTCGACCGGGATCTCCTTGGCGACGGCCTCGAGGGCCATGCCCTGCTTCTTGCGGACCGCCCACGCGATGATCCAGATCACGACGCCGGCCAGGTAGAGACCACCGAGGAAGACGGCCGACTCCCACAGGTTGATGTAGTAGACCCCGTCGGGATCCCAGACGAACATGTAGATGTTGAAGACCAGGAAGGCACAGTAGACGGCCGCGATGATGGCCATCCACGGGATGCCGGCGATGCCCGACTTCGGCAAAGCGCTGTTCTCCCAGATCCCACGGGCGCGCCACTTCATGACCATGAAGGCGAGCCCGCTGCCGAGGAACATGATGATGATGCCGAACGTGGCATCGTAGGTGAAGAGCTTGACGATCGTGACCCCGCGCTCCTCCACGACGGGGGTGTACGCGTAGAGCGCCGCCATGATGGTCGACGGGATCGTCATGAGCAGCAGAGCGACGACCGGCACGCCGCCGGATGTCACCTTGGCCGCGCCCTCAGGCAGGATGCGGTCGAACGCCGAGGCGAAGATCATGCGCGTCGACGAGAGGAACAGGGTGCCGAACCAGCCGAAGAGCAACAGGCTGATCGCGGCCACAAGAATGACCTGGAACGCCGCGTTGGGGACGATCCAGGAGATCATCGCCGTCGGCGAGATGTAGTCGCCGCCGATCGGCGAGATGCCCCACCAGAAGGCGGCCGCCATGCCCATGAAGGCTTGGTAGCCCACCTTCCAGGTCATCAAGCCCAGGAAGGCCAAGGCGATGGCCGTCGGCACGAGAAGCCCGCCGAGCATCTGGTAGATGTTCTTGCGGAAGTCCTTGGCCCCACGGACCTCGCCGTACAAGGTGGCGCCCCAGTTCGGCCACGCCATCCAGAACAACATGAACGGGATGATCGTCCAGGTGGCCCAGCTGAAACCGCCGCTGAACGTCGAGGTCGGCATGCCGGTGCCCGCGCCGACCGCCTCGATGGCCTCGAAGGCGCCGGCGTGGGTCTCGCCCTCGACGACGACCATGTTGCCGTCGTCGTCGTAGACGAACAGGCCGGCCTCGTCCTGCTCGTACTTGGTGAGGTCGAGCAGGGCGACGTCGCCGCCGTAGTACTTCTCGGCGGCCTGGTTGAACTTCTCCTTGAAGGAGTCACCGGACGTGATCAGCAGCAGGACGCCGCAGATGACGACGCCGGCGAGGCCGATCCACATGGCCCACCTCTGGAAGTTGGCGTAGGCCTTCATGCCGACAGCCACGAGGATGGAGGCGATGGCGATGACCACGAGCGAGGCGACGAAGATGCCGGTCGCCGTGCCGAGCCAGTCGGCCGCGCCGTTGAGGCCGAGAATGCGGAAGATCGGCTTGATCGTGGTCTGCACGCCCATGTCGGCGTAGATCGGCGTCCAGAGCCACAGGATGAACCACCAGCCCACGGCGGCGATCACAAAGCCGATGGAGCTGTGGAAGATGCGTGTCATCCACACGTAGTCGCCACCGGCTCGCGGCATCGCGGAGATGAGACCCGCGTACACGATGATCTCGAGCACGATGAAGCACGCGGTGATGACGATCGCCCAGAACATACTGCCACCCGGGATAAATGTGGCGTATGCGAACGACCAGATCGCGAGGAACAGGTTCACGGAGAAGAACGAATACCTGAACCCGTCCGTCGACGACCAGCCCTTGACCAGACCGCTCGCCTTGCGGACGAACAGGGTCTGTTCGGCTGGTTTGCTTGCCCCGGCGTCAGTCGCCATCGTCTATGTCCCCCTTCGGTCGTATGACAGCGGCGCCACACACGCCGCTCTTGCTACACCTGCCGTCGTCGGGTGCCCTCACCCGGTCGTCAGGCGGTAACGCTTGAGCTTCTTCTTGCCGTCGAGATCGACCACGACCCCGGAGACCATGCCCTCGACGTAGGAGCTGCCCGGGTTGATGGCGAGTGTGCGACCGATGCGCACGGCGGCCCGGCTCTCGTGGATGTGCCCGTGCAACGAGAGGATGGGCTGGACCTCTTCGATCACCTCCTTGACTGCCGTGGAGCCCACGTGGGCCGAGTCCTGGCCCTGCACCGTGAGCGTCTCCCAGTCGATCTTGGGAGCCACGTCGAGCTGGGTGTCGTACGGCGGCGCGTGCAGCCCGAGCACGAGACGTTCGGGCGCCACGGTGGCCTGCTTGACGATGCCCATGAGGCGCTCCTTGAGCTTGGGCTCGTCTTCCTCACGTGGCGTATCCCACGGGGTGAGGTTCGTCCAGCCGCTGGAAGCCAGCTGGTAGCCGTCCGGCAGGTCGAGGACGTTGCCCTCGCCGACCCGCATCATCTTGGAACGCGCGAGGATCTCGTCGATGTCGTGGCGGTCGTCGTTGCCCGGGCAGACGATGCACTGGATGCCGCTGCCCTCGAGCTTGTCGTCGGCCCACTCGACCCACCGCTCCACGGTCTTGCGCATCTGCTCGTGGAACAACTCTTCGAGCTTGTCCTCGTCGTTCGTGTACTCGTCGCGCTCCTCGGGCGTGAGGGCGACCGGGTAGTAGCCGTGGTCGCGGATGAGCCGCTCGACCTTGGCGAGGTCGTCCGCCCCTTTGACATCGTGGCTGATGTCCTGCATGTGGTAGCGCCACTGCTCCGGGCCGGTCTGCACGATCGGGATGATGGCCTTGCCGGTCATGTCCCCGCCCAGGATCAGGACGTCGGCCTCGTAATGAGCAGCCGAGTTGATGAACTTGCGCCAGCAGACTTCCGATCCATGGACGTCCGTGGCGAAGAAGATCCTTACCGTCACGCCGTACCCCCTTTCGCCGCGTACGCGGTCGTCGTGATGTACCGTGCCGGACGGCCGGTCGCGTGTGAGCGCGGCGCGCGCGTCACGCTTCGGCCCGCCGGCTTGCGTGACCGCAGCCGCCGCGTCCGCCGCGCCTGGCGCGGCGGACGGTCGGCGGCGGGACGCTCCCGTGGCTCATGCGGCTCTGCCTTGTGACGCCTGCATGTGCGCGAATCGAATCACGAAACGGGGACCTCCAGGCCCATGGCGGCGAGCTCGGAGCGCACCTCGTCCATGGCCTTCTGGTAGTCGGCGTTCGCGATCTTCTTGGTCTTCATGTCGTAGACCTGCTGGAACGTCATGCCCTTGTCCGGATCCTTGAGCTTGTCGCCGAACAGCGGGAACAGCTTCTGGGCGATGGGCTCGGCCTGGGCGCGCGTGAGCTTGGAGGCGGCCAGACCGATCTCCGCATGGAACTTGTGGTCGTCGGGGACGAGCGAGTCCGACTGGACGGCCATCGCCGGGTGCCCCGAGAAGACGTTTCCACCAGAAGTCACAACAGCGAGCATATAGCACGCCATTTCGTAATGGTACTGCTTCGTGCCTGAGCCGCCGCCGAGGTACGGGAGGTTGACCATCGGGTAGCCCATGTTGCGGCCGATCGCGGCGTTGGACATGGCGATCGCCCAGATGAGCGGCTTGGTGGACGAGAGGTGCAGCTTGCTGTGCAGCGGAGCGTTGTAGTGGTAGCTGCCACGGAAGATCAGGTTGCCCATGATCATGTACGCGGTCGCCGTCACGGCCACGCCTTCGGCGCCGCCCGCGTAGCCCGCGAAGAGGGGTGTCGAGGTGGAGCCGATGTTGGCGCTGATGCTGTTGTAGAAGGCGACCTTCTGCAGCGCCTCGTAGCCCACGACCATCTCGGAGAGGAAGTCGATGAGAAAGCCGTCGCTCGGGCGCAGCCCGAACTCGGGATAGCTTGCCGCGAACATCGAGGCCGGCTGGGAGGCCGCGGAGATGCCGTTGATGATCGGCAGGCCGGCGCGGCCGGAGCGACGGATGCCCTCACGCGCCAGGCGCACCGTCTTGCAGGCGGCGAGGATCTCCTGCGGCGAGCGCACGCGCGAGTCCTTGCCGCGGAGGTGGAGGATCGACGGCACGCTGACGGAGTTGACGATGCTGAAGGACGCCATCTTCTCGACGGTGTCCATGTAGACCTGCTCGTCGGTGGTGTAGATGCCGCCGCCGACGTGCACCCACGGGCGGTCGTCCGTGGTGTCGGGACGACGGCCGCGCATGACGTTGCGCTCGCGGCCCTCGCCGAACGTGGTCGCCGTGGGACACTGCTCGCAGGCGAGCACGATCTCGTCACGCGTGAACTCCATGACGCGGTTGGTCTCGGGGCAGTAGGCGCCGGCCTCGGCGATGAGGTCGACGGCCGCCTGGAAGACCGCGTCGGTGAGCGTGTCGTCCGGGTTGATGATGGTCTCTTTGTCCCACTTCACCTTGTGGCGCGAGATGACCTCGCTGAGCTTGGGGACGTAGCGCTTCATGTAGTAGTCGGTCTCGGAGGTGAGCGGGCCGGTCTCGGCGCGGTCGAACACCTCGATAAGGTCGATCATGTCGTGCTCCTCGCTCTCGTCGGGGTCGGGCGCGGTCTCAGGAGACCAGCTCGGCGGACAGGGTCACGGCTTCGTACGCCGACGCGGCCCAGCCGTCGGCGCCGATGGTGTCGGCCCATTCCTTGGTGGTCGCGCCGCCGCCGATGATCACCTTGAAGTCATCGCGCTTGCCCTGGTCCTTGAGCGCATCGATGACGTCGCGCTGACCCACCAGGGTCGTCGTGAGCAGGGCCGACATGGCGATGATGTCGGCGTCGACTTCCTTGGCCTTGTCGACGAACTGGAACAGATCGACGTCGATGCCGAGGTCCCACACCTCGAAGCCCGAGGTCTCGTACAGGAGCTTGAGGATGTTCTTGCCGATCGAGTGCAGGTCGCCCTTGACGGTGCCGAGGACGATCTTGCCCTTCTTCTCACCCTCGGCGCCCTGCTCCTTGATCTTGGGCTCGAGGATCACCATCGCCGACTGGAAGGCGAGAGCCGCCTGCATGAGCTCGGGGAGGAAGATGTCCTCGCACTCGAACTGCTCGCCGATCACGTTGAGGCCCGGCAGCAGGCCCTTGTCGATGACGGCCTTGGCCTCGACGCCGTCGGCGAGGGCCGCGTTGACCGCCGCGAGGACCTGGTCCTCGTCCTGGTCGATGATCGACTGCTTGAGCTTGTCGAAGTGGTCTGCGTCCGCCATGGAATGCACCCCTTGGTCCGATTGAACGTTGCCCGGCCGCGTTCCGGCGGCCGTGTGACTGGTCGGGACTTCGTCTCAGCTCTTCGTGTCAACCCTCCAGCGGTGTCGCGTCGCCTGCCACGAGGCCGGCGAAGTGCTCTCTGATCCCGGCGTCGAGCCCGGCGTCCCAGACGGCGCCGTTGGGCTCCGCGAGGATGCGGCGCGCCTCGGCGAGCGCGCGGTCGTGGATGACCGGCCGGCCGGCGTCCTCCCACTGCTGGCGCATGTCGCGGGCGGCCAGCTTCGGCAGGACGGCCGTGGTCTTCATGCGCGCTTTCGTGTGCTTGCGGCTCATGTAGCTGCCGCCGGGGCCGACGGCGGCGATCTCGTCGAGCGCGAGGTTCTCCTCGCTGAACTCCAGGCCGCGATAGGCGCGCTTGTCCATGATCGCGATCTCGTTGTCGACGACCGCCTTGGCGAAGTCGAACGCCATGAGCGAGCTGAAGAGGCCGCCCATGTTCAGGAGGGTGGCGCCGGCCGAGACGCCGAGCACCGTGTTCATGCCGGTCTCGTAGCCCGACTGCGCGTCGTTCGAGTGTGAGTTGGTGAGGCCGATGTAGCCGCCCGACGGCACGCCGTAGAAGCGCGCGAGCTGCGCCTGCGCGGCGAGCAGGATGCCGGTCTCGATGGCTCCGGGAGCGTACGCACCCGTACGCATGTCGGCCACGGTGGGCAGGCTGGCGTAGATGACCGGCGTGCCCTCCTTGACCATCTGCTGGAAGACCGTGATGGCGAGGAACTCGGCGTTGCCGACCACCAGCGTGCCCATGAGCGTCATCGGCGAGGTGAGGCCGGCGTTCGGGACGACGGTCGTGTAGACGGGCAGGCCCTTCT
>CAYTRM010000178.1:0-6192 GCA_964440225.1 uncultured Thermoleophilia bacterium
GCTCCGCAGCCATCCCAGGCGCCCGGAGGCTTCCTTGAGACGATCGCGGAGCGAGTCCAGGTGGACGAGTGCTTCTGAGGCGGTGGTGCTCATGACCGAGGTAGTGTACCGGAATCCGCGATGAGCTTCAGCCCGGCCGCCCATCCACCGATACCGCCTGTGCACGAGACGTGCGTGCGGAGGCGACGCTGTGGGCAGACTACTGCCATGCCGACAGCCGGGGGGAGCATGGAGGGCAAGCGCGAGGACACGAAGGGCATGGAGAAGCGCACCGGGAAGGCCGAGGAGGGTCGCTCGCCGGACCACGCCGGCCCATCGCCCGAGCCTGCGGACGACACGGCCGCCTTCGTGCCGCTCGGCGCCGTCGCCGCGGCCATCGTCGTCTGCGACCCTGCCGGCAGTATCGTCAGCCTGAACCGCAGGGCCACGACCCTCCTGCGCGTCTCCGCCGAAGAAGCTCTCGGCAATCCCGCCCTCGACATACCCGGGTGGAAGGGTCTCGTGCTCTCCGAGGACGGGACGCCCGCCGACCTCACCCCGGCCGGCCTGCTCGACGCCGCGCGCACGGGGGAGATCGTCGACGGCATCGTGCTCGGGCTGGCGTGGGACGACGGACGGCCGACGACCTGGGTCCGGGCGGCGCTGGAGCCCCTGGCGAACGTCGCCGGCGACCTCGAGGCCGTCGTGGTGACGATCGTCGACCTCACCGGCCTCCGGGAGACGAAAGCCGCGCTGCGAGAGGCTGAGACGGCGGCTCAAGACCTCGTGGAGACGCTGCCCGACGCCTACCTGTATCTGAACGCCGACGACACGGTCGCGCGGGTCGTCGGCGGCCGGGACGCGGCTGCACGCGATCCCGGCCACCTGGCCGCAGCGGCGCCCGGAGACCACCCGTGGAAGGACCTGCCCGGCGACGCAGGAGCGAAGGTCCGGCAGGCCGTCGCCCTCGCGCGAGCCACCGGCAGGCCGGTGACGGCGGAGATCGCGAGAGTCACGCCGACATCGACCCGCTACGACGAGGTGCGACACCTGCCACGGGGCGACGGCCGCATGCTCCTCATGGTCCGGGACATCACCGACGGCAAGCGCGCGAGCGAGGCTCTGCGCGCGAGCGAAGAGAAGTACCGGACCCTCTATCTGCGCACGCCGGTCATGCTCCACTCGATCGACGCCCAGGGCCGGCTGCTGAGCGTCAGCGATCGCTGGCTGCAGCGCTTCGGCTACAGCGCCGATGAGGTGCTGGGGCGCTCCTCGACGGAGTTTCTCACCCCGGAGTCCCGGCGCTTCGCCCAGGAGGAGGCCCTCCCCGCCTTCTTCGCGTCCGGAGCGTGCGAGGACGTCGCGTACCAGATGGTCGCCAGGGACGGCTCGATCGTCGACGTCCTGCTCTCGGCGACGGCGGAGCGAGACAGCGGCGGCCGCGTGATCCGCTCGCTGGCCGTCCTGGTCGACGTGACGGAACAGCATAGCGCCGAACGCGAACGCCGGCTTGCCGACGACCGGGCGGCCGAGGGCGAACGGACGATGAAGACGCTGCTCGAGAACGTTCCCGGCATGGCGTACCGGTGCCTCAACGACCGGAACTGGACCGTGATCGTCCTGAGCGAGGGCTGCACAGAACTCACGGGCTACCGTCCGGAGGAGTTCATGGAAGGCGCGGCTTCGTTCGCCACGCTGTTCCACCCCGCGGACGCCGAAGCCGTCTGGGCGGCGGTGCAGGAGGCGCTGGCCGCCCGGGCGCCCTGGACCACGACGTACCGGATCGGCACCAGGGACGGTGACGAGAAGCGGGTCTGGGAGCGCGGGGTCGGCGTCTTCGACGACGCGGGGGACCTCCAGCACCTCGAGGGCTTCATCACCGACATCACGGACCTCCACGAAGCGGAAACGGCTCTGCGCGAGCGTGAGGAGATGCTGAGCGGCCTCGTCGCCAGCCTGCCGGGAGCCGCGTACCGCAGCAAGACCGACGACCCCTGGGGCACGGTGTTCTTCAGCGAAGGCTGCCGGGCGCTCACGGGCTACGGCGCGGAGGAGTTCACCGGCGGCGCGGTCTCGTGGAAGCAGATCGTGCACCCGGACGACCTGCAGTCCGTCGTCGACGATATGCGGCGCGACCGCGACGGCGGATCGCCCGCCAGGCAGACGGAGCACCGCATCGTCACCAAGGGCGGCGCGGTGCGCTGGGTGCTCGACAGCAGCGTGCTCATCGAGAGCGACGCGGACGAGCCGGCGGAGATGGTCGGCATCGTCATCGACGTGACGCGACTGCACGAGGCGCAGGACGCCCAGGCGGAGAGCGAACGGCGGCTGCGGTCGCTGCTCAGCACGATCCCCGGCTGGCTCTACCACGCCCAGGCGCAGTCGCCGTGGGCCGACGAGTTCATCGTCGGGGGCGACCAGAGCCTCACGGGGTACACACCCGAGCAGCTCATGGCGCCGGAGTTCGAGTGGGAGAAGATCGTCCACCCCGAGGACATCCACCTGCTGGAGGACTCCGCGATCGACTCGCTCGAGAGCGGGCGCGGCGAGGCCGAGTACCGCATACGGAGCGCGGACGGTGAGGAACGCTGGGTGTGGGATCGCTTCGCGCTGATCCGCGACGCGGACGGCTCTCCCCTGGCCCAGGAGGGCATCCTGCTCGACGTGACCGACCGCCACCGGGCCGAATCCGCGCTGCGCGAGTCCGAGCAGCGATACCGAGCACTCGTGGACGGGCTCCCGGTCGGCGTGTTCACCTACGACCGGGAGCTCACGTTCCTCGAGGGCAATGCGGCCCTTGAAGCCGCCGACGGAGGCTCTCCCCAGCGGTACCTGGGCGCGAGCATCCGCAGGGCGATCACCGACGTCCGGCCGCTCCCTGCGCTGGAGGCGGCGCTCGAAGGCCGCGAAGGCATCTACGAAGGTCCGTACAGTACGGCGGCCGGCGGCCGGGAGCTGTGGATCACGCTGAGGACGGTGCCGCTCCACGACGCCGGCGGCGCCATCATCGGCGGCACCGCCGTGCTCGTCGACCGCACCGAGCAGAAGACGGCCGACGACCGCCTGCGGACCATGTCGCTCCACGACCCCGTGACCGGGCTCGCCAACCGCACCCTGCTCGAGGACCGCGCCCGCCAGGCGCTCAAGCACGCGGGGCGCAAGCGCCTGTCGTTCGCGGTCGCCGCTCTGCAGATCGACCGCTTCGATACCCTCGTCTCGTCGCTCGGCCACGACGCGGCCGACGAGCTGCTCGCCGAGGTCGGGCGCCGTTTGCAGCGCGCCGGGCGCGCCGAAGACACGCTGGCGCACTTCGGCGCGGGCAGGTATGCGCTCCTGCTGCCCGGAGCGGCAGGGCCGAACGAGGCGGGCGCCGCGCTGGGCAAGCTCGCCGCCGCGGTGGGAGAACCCGCTCGCGTCGGGAAGCACGACCTCTACCTGACGGTGAGCCTCGGCGTCGCCGTCTACCCGGCCGACGGCGTCACGGCCGACGAACTGCTGCGCAACGCCGCGTCCGCCCTGCGGATGGCCGCGGATGCGGGCGGCGACTGCTGGCGCTTCTTCCACGCCGGCATGAACGCCGAGCGCGCCGACCGCCTCGCGCTCGAAGGTGAACTGCACCATGCGCTCGAGGCCGGCCAGTTCTTCCTCGAGTACCAGCCCGTGGTCGACGCAGCGAGCGGCGAGATCACCGGCGTCGAGGCGCTGGTCCGCTGGCGGCACCCCGAGCGCGGCGTCATCGCGCCGCTCGACTTCATCCCACCGGCGGAAGAGAGCGGCGTCCTCCTGCCGATCGGCGCGTGGGTCCTCACCGAGGCCTGCCGGCAAGGACGCGCGTGGCAGCGGAGCCTCGGGCGGCCGCTCCGCATGGGCGTCAACATCAGCGCCCGCCAGTTGCACGACGAGAGCCTCGTCGACACCGTTCGCCGGGCGCTGCGCAGCACGCGGTTCGACGCTCACTCACTCGAGCTGGAGATCACCGAGACGGCGGCGATGCGTGACCCGCGCCACACCGCCCAGGTCCTCGGCGCCCTCCGCGCGATGGCCGTGCGCATCGCACTCGACGACTTCGGCACGGGCTACTCGTCACTCAGCCACCTGGTGCGCCTGCCCATCTCCACGGTCAAGATCGACCGCTCGTTCATCCACGACCTGCCGAACGTCCCCGAGCACGCCGCGGTGGCCGCCTCGGTCATCACTCTTGGCCACCGGCTCGGGCTCGCCGTCGTGGCGGAGGGCGTCGAGACGCCCGGCGAATGCGGCGTCCTGCGGGACGAGGGCTGCGACGCCATCCAGGGGTTCCTCTACAGCGGACCGTTGCCGGCGGACGAGTGCGGCCTCCTGCTCGAGGCGGGTCCGATCCTGCGGTAGCGGCTCGGAGGCCCCTGAGCCGATGGAAGGCAGGGGTAGAATGCCGCCATGGCCAGTCACTCCGCCCACACCTCCCGGCCTTCCCGCCGCCGGCGCCGCCTGTGGCTGGCGGCCGGCGGCGCCGTGATCCTGGCCTGCCTCGCGCTGGTCGGCGCGATGGTGCTGGAGGCTCGCTCGCTGCGGGTCAACCGCGTCACCTTCGCGAGCGCCGACGTGCCGCCGGCGTTCGACGGCCTCCGCATCGCCTTCGTCGCGGACATCCACCACGGACCGTTCGTCTCGCGCGCCCGGGTGCGAGCCACCGTGGACCGCGTGAACGCTCTCCTCCCCGACCTCATCGTCCTCGGCGGCGACTACGTCTACCGCAAGGAGTCCGCCTCAGACCTCGGGCCCGTCTTTGACGAGCTCGCCCGGCTGCGCGCGCCGCTCGGTGTCTACGGGGTCCTCGGCAACCACGACCATGCCCTGTTGGAGGACAATGTCGCGCCGGTCATGGCGGCCGCGGGCATCCGGGAGCTCTACGACGACGGCGTCTGGCTGCGCCGCGACGGCGCCCGCCTGCGACTCAGCGGCCTGAGCGGCCTCACGGAAGACCGGCAGACGGTCTCCGCGGCTCTGGACGGCGCCACCGCCGACGACTTCGTACTGCTCGTCAACCACAGTCCCGATATCGCGGAGGCGCTGGCGGGCGCCCCCGTAGACCTCCTCCTCGCCGGTCACACTCACGGCGGTCAGGTCACCGTGTTCGGCCTCTGGGCGCCGCTCATCCCGTCGCGCTACGGCCAGAAGTACCGCGCGGGACTCGTGCTGGATGCCCCCGTGCCCACGTTCGTGACCACGGGCGTCGGCACCATCGTGGCGCCGCTGCGGTTCTTCGCACGACCGGAGATCGTGCTGCTGACACTTCGGCGGGACTAGATGCGGAGCCGGCGGAGCCGGCTCACGCGCCGTGACACTTCTTGTACTTCTTGCCGCTCCCGCACGGGCAGGGGTCGTTGCGGCCGACCTTGTCGTACACGATCCGCTGCTGCACCTGGACGGGGCCGGTGCTGGTGGAGGCGCCGCCGCCGGCCGCGAGGTTGCGCGGCGGCCGGTCGGCGAGACCGTCGTCGCCCTGCGGCCCGTACCCCCCGGCCGCCATGGCGGCGCCGGTGAAGGACGTCTGGTTGATGAGGTCGTCGCCGCTCGTGTAGTCGAGCGCCTTCACCGGCTCCTCGAGGGTGATCGCCGTGAACATGGCGAGATCCTCGGCGCTGTTCTTGAGCAGCGTCGTGACGGTGCTCATCTTGACGCCCTCGAGCATGTCGGTGAAGAGCTCGAAGCCTTCGTTCTTGTACTCGACGAGAGGATCACGCTGCCCGAGCGCGCGCAGGTGGATGCCCTCCTGCAGGTAGTCCATGTCGAGCAGGTGGTCCTTCCAGCGCGAGTCGATCACCTGCAGCATCACGGCGCGCTCGACGCTACGCATCTGGTCGGCGCCGATGAGGCGCTCGCGCTCGTCGTACTGCTCGAGCGCGTCGTCGACGGCGAGGTCGACGACCTCCTCGACCGTGGCGGTCTCGACGTCGATGTCGGCCTTCGCCAACGTCGGCGAATAGACTTGCTTGAGGCCGACGAAGAGCGAGTCGAGGTCCCAGTCCTCCGCGTACTGCACGCCCTCGAGGTGTGTGCGCACGGCCCCCTCGACCAGATCGGCGACCATCTCGCGCACCTGCTCGCCGAAGTCCTCGCCCATGAGGATGCGCTGGCGCTGGTCGTAGATCACGCGCCGCTGCTCGTTCATCACCTCGTCGTACTTGAGCACGCTCTTGCGGCGCATGAAGTTGAGCTCTTCCACCTTGAGCT
>CAYTRM010000179.1:0-4830 GCA_964440225.1 uncultured Thermoleophilia bacterium
CCGTGCTGATCATGCCGGCCATCGTCGGCCTTGTGGCGGGCAACTTCGCGCCGGCGGGGCGTCCAAAGGCCTACGGGCTCATCGCCGCCGCCGGGGCCATCGCCGTCGCCGTCGGCCCGGTGATCGGCGGCTTCATGACCACGTACTTCTCGTGGCGCTACGTGTTCGCCGGCGAGGTCGTCATCGTGATCGCCATCCTGTTCCTGGCGCGGCGCGCCGCCGACGAGCCGGTCGGAGCGCGGCCGCACCTCGACCTCATCGGCGCCGTGATCTCCTCCGCCGGTCTCGCCCTCGTCGTCCTCGGCGTGCTCAAGTCGTCCACGTGGGGCTGGCTCCTGCCTAAGCAAGGCGCGACGTCGCTCTTCGGCCTCTCGCTCACGATCTGGTTCATCATCGGCGGCCTCTTCTGCCTCTGGCTGTTCCTCCGCTGGCAGACCCGGCTCGAGAACGGCGGCAAGGAGCCGCTCATCTCGCCGGCGCTCCTGCGCGTCAAGCAGCTCTCCGGCGGGCTGATCGCCTTTCTCTTCCAGTTCATGGTCCAGGCGGGGCTGTTCTTCATCGTGCCGCTGTTCCTCTCGGTGGTCCTTGGCCTGTCGCCGATGGCCACCGGCGTGCGGCTGCTGCCGCTCTCGCTGTCGCTGCTGGTCGCGGCCGTCGGTATCCCCAAGCTCTTCCCCAGCGCCAATCCGCGTCGCGTCTCTCGCATCGGCATGCTGTCGCTCATCGCCGGCATCCTCGTGCTGATCGGCAGCCTCGAGGTGGGCGCCGACTCCTCCATCGTGTTCATCCCGATGCTCATCATCGGCTTCGGCATCGGCGCCCTTGCGTCGCAGCTCGGCAACGTGACCGTCTCGGCGGTGTCCAACGAGCACAGTTCCGAGGTGGGCGGCCTGCAGAACACGGCCGGTCAGCTCGGCGCCTCGATCGGCACCGCACTCGCCGGCTCCATCCTGATCGCCGCCCTCACGGCGTCGTTCCTGGCCGGGATCGAGGCGAACCCCCAGGTGCCGCAGCAGATGAAGCAGCAGGCGAACGTCAACCTCGCTGCCGGAGCGCCGTTCATCTCCAACAGTGAAGCGCAGGCACAGATGGAGAAGGCGGGCGTCCCCGCGGACGTCCAGGACGACATCCTCACCGAGTACGAGGCGTCGCAGATCGACGGCCTGCGCACCGCGCTCTCTATCCTGGCGGTGATGGGCGTGATCTCACTGTTCTTCACCGGCAGGATACCGAAGAAGCAGCCGGGGTCGGAGCCGGAACCGGAGGAGGCTGCGGCTCCGGCGTGACCGCCGGATCGGAGGCATCGATGAGGAGTTCGGACGCAGAGAGGCCGGGCGGCCGCCGCAGGCTTGCCGCCGTCGCCGCGATCGCCCTCGTCGCGGTCGTGCTCATCGACACCGTGCTCGTCGTCCTCGAACGCCCGCTCGAGGTGGCGGTGCAGCTCGTTCTGCTTGTGGTCGTGCTCATCGGCGTGTGGAACGCGCTGACGACAAAGGCCATCGCTCGCGGCGTCTGGGTCGCGGCCGGCGCCGCGGCTGCGGTCGCCGTCGTGGTCATCCAGATCGCCGGCGGCGAAGGGCACCTGGTGTCCCTGTTGGTGCGGCTGGCTCTGCTCGGCGTCGCGCTCGTGGGCGCGCGCTACGCGCTGGCGCGCGACGTGCGCTCTCTGAAGCAGAGTGAGACACCGGGCGCGCCGGTGCCGGCCGCGCGTCGGGGCACGCTGATCATGAACCTCAAGTCAGGCGGCGGGAAGGCCGAGCGCTTCCGCCTGGTGGACGAGTGTCGCGCGCGCGGGATCGAGCCGGTCGTCCTGCACCCTGAGGACGACCTGCTCCAGCTCGCGCGCGACGCCGTCGACGGGGGCGCAGACGTGATCGGCATGGCCGGAGGCGACGGTTCGCAGGCGCTCGTCGCCGGCATCGCCGCCGAGCGGGGCGTGCCGATGGTGGTCGTCCCGGCCGGCACGCGTAACCACCTCGCCCTCGACATCGGCCTCGACCGCGACGACGTGGTCGGCGCGCTCGACGCCTACGGCGAGGCGCGCGAGCGCGCCGTCGACCTCGCCGACGTCAACGGGCGCATCTTCGTCAACAACGTCTCGCTCGGTCTGTACGCGGCCATCGTTCAGTCACCCGAGTACCGCGACGCGAAGCGGGAGACCACGCTGGCCGCGCTCCCGGAGATGCTCGGTCCCGGGTCTGAGCCCTTCGACCTGCGGTTCTCCACGCCGGACGGCGTGGATCACGAGGGCGCTCACGTCATCCAGGTCTCCAACGGACCCTACGGCGCCATCACAGAAGGCGTCACTTCTCGCCCTCGCCTCGACACGGGGCAGCTCGGCGTCTTCTCTCTGGTCGTGCCCGACGCGGTGGCCGCGACGCGCGCGATCGCGGCGCTGACGACGGCGACGCCTGCCCTGTACGATGGCTACCACTCTTGGGCGACCCCCGTCTTCGAGGTAACCTCGGGCGCGCCCATCGCCGTCGGGCTGGACGGTGAGTCGCTGGAGATGGACCCGCCACTCGTCTTCAGGTCGCGGCCCGGCGTGCTCCGTCTGCGGCTGCCGCCGCAGGCTATCGGCTACTCGCCGGCCGCGAGGGCCACCGGCGTCAGGGGACTTCTGAGCCTCTGGCGGGTGGTGCTCGGGAGGCCCGTCCACCTGGACGGCTGACGCGCCGCCCTAGTCGCGCGGCGCATCCGGCGGCCCGGCCGCAGGCTCGTCGGCCGTCCCCGCAGCCGTCTCTGCCGTCTCCGCGTCCGCCGCCTCAACCCCCGTCTCCGCCGTGATCTCCGCCATGGCGAAGCGAAGCTTCGGGTAGAAGTGGTCGCGGTCGAGGGTCTCGAGCAGGCCATACGTCTTGACCCGGTCGCTCAGGCGGTCGCGCAGCTCGACGAAGGCCATGTGGATTCCCTGCGCGTTGAGCTCGAGGTCGAGCGCCTTGAGCATGTCCGCGGCGGTGACGTCGATGTCGGTGACGGCCTCGCACTGAAGGACGATCCAGCTCGGGCGGCGCTTGACGACCAGCTTGCGTACCTGCTGGCGGAAGATGCCGGCGTTGGCGAAGAAGAGCGGCGCCTCCCAGCGGAAGATGACGATGCCCTCGCGCTCCTCGGCCGACGGATAGCGCTCCACGTCGTGCCAGCTGTCGAGCTCGGGCACGTAGCCGAGGACGGCGCCCGGCGGCCACCAGCTGCGGCGGAAGAACAGCAGGATCGAGAGGATGGCGGCGATGAGGATGCCCTCGAGGACGCCGAAGAAGACCACACCGGCGGTCGCGACCAGCGACAGGAAGAGCGCCGTCTTGCGCACGTGAGCGAAGCGGCGCAGGACTGCGACGTCGGCCAGCGAGACGGCCGCCATGATGACGACGGCCGCCAGCGCCGTCTGGGGCAGGTCCTTGAGCAGCCCCGGAAGCGCCAGGAGCATGAGCGCCACCAGGCCGGCGCCGACCAGGCCGGCGATCTGCGACTTGGCGCCGGAGCGGTCGGCCACGGCCGTGCGCGAGCTGCTCACCGAGATGGCGAAGCCCTGGAACAGGCCCGCGGCGGCGTTGGACGCTCCGACCGCGATCATCTCGCGGTCGGCGTCCACCTCGTCGCCGCGCCTGGCGGCGAAGCTGGACGAGACGGCGATGGTGTCGGTGAGGGAGACGAGCACGACGCCGACCGCGGCGGCGGCCAGGGTCGCAAGGTCGCTCCATCCGGTCCAGGGGAAGGAGGGGACCGGCAGGCCCTGCGGCAGCGTCCCCACGGTGTCGACTCCCTTCTCGGCGAGGCCGAGCGCAGCGGTGATCACGGTCCCGAGGACCACCGCGACGAGGATCGCCGGCACCTTCTTGGAGAGCAGCGGCAGGCCGAACAGGAGCGCGAGCGTCACGAGGCCGAGTGCGAGCGTGGTGACGTCCGTCTGGTCGAGGCTCGAGAAAAAGGCGGTGACGTCGTCGATGAAGGTGTCCGCATCGGTGGAGAAGCCGAAGAGCTTGGGGAGCTGGCCCACGATGATGGTGATGGCCAGCCCGTTCATGTAGCCGACCTGGACTTCCTTGGAGAGCAGGTCGGCGATGAACCCCAGCTTGCCGATCCCGAGTGCGATCTCGATGCCGCCCACCAGGAGCGCCAGCATGCCCGCCAAGGCGATCGCCGATGCGGGATCGTCGGTGACCATCAGCGGGACGATGGCGGCGAAGATGAGCGGCGAGACGGATGAATCCGGGCCGAGGACCAGCACCCTGGACGGCCCGAAGAGCGCGTACACGATGAGGCACACGACCGTCGTGTACAGGCCGGTGACGGGAGGGACGCCGGCCAGCTCCGCGTACGCGAGTCCCTGCGGCACGAGGATCGCCGCGAGGATGATGCCGGCGACGAGGTCGAAGCGCAGCCACGCGGGCTTGTATGCCCGCAGCATCCTCACGCCGGGGACGGCCTGCCCGAGCTTCCCCACCTCGCTCCTCCCCTGCCGGTTGGTGGAGAATGGTAGCATCTCGGCGTGGCCGAGACAGCGGACAACCGGAGTCTGCCGGTGGGAGACAAGAGCCTCCGCGGGATCACGCGTGAGGTGCTCCACGAGCTCGTGGTGCTCGACACCGCCGTCTACCAGGCCATCGAGGCTACGCCCACGCCGCTCATCGACGCGTCGCTGCGCCGTCTCTCGAACTCCGCCAACCACGCCAGGCTGTACATGGGTATCGCGGCGCTGCTGTTCGCCGTCGGCGGCGCGAAGGGCCGCCGGGCCGCCGTCACCGGCATGGCCGCGGTCGGTCTCAATTCGTTCGTCGTCAACATCCCGATGAAGTTCATGGGCCGCCGGCCCCGGCCGGAGCGCGGCGT
>CAYTRM010000179.1:4930-6183 GCA_964440225.1 uncultured Thermoleophilia bacterium
GTCACCAGGATGTACACGCTGATCAGGAACACCCACGCGGGGAACACCAGCACGACCCAGATCGCCTGAGTGGTGACGAACAGGAGGACCAGCGCCACGACGTAGGTGGGATAGGCAAGGTACTTCGGCATGACGCCGGTGCGCAGCCACAGCGTGGCCTGTGAGATGAGGAACACGGCCGCCATGCGCAGCGCGTAGACGTTGAAGATCTGCGTGAAGACCTCGCGAGCGTAGACGTACGTGGTACTTGCCGCGAAGGCCGAGGGGTCCTTCGCGTGGGCGGCGACCATCGCCCCCGCGGAGGCGGCCGCCGCGAAGATCATGGCGAGGAACAGCAGGCCGCTCCCGAGGAACACCGTGGCGAAGAACTGGTCCTCGTGCCGGCCCAGCCGCTCGCGCACCACAGCGATGAACCACAGGAAGAACAGACCGGCGAAGGGCATGAGCCCGACGGCGAACTTGAACCGGCCGGCTTCCGTGTCGAGCCAGGAGCCGGTGTCCGCCGGCAGCCCTCGCACGCTCGTGACGAGTATCGCGACGCTCACCGTGAAGAGCACGGCGAACAGGATGCCGGCCACGGCGCCGGCCACAGGCGTGGCCGCACGCCGCTCGGCGCGTGCCTTGGTGCGCATCGCCGGACCGGATCCCCGAGTGTCCGCCGTCCTCAGCTCTGGCTTCCCCCGGCCTCCTGGAGCTTCTCGAGCACGCGGTCGAGATTGAACGACGCGGGCTTCTGGCGCGGTGGGAACTCCTTGAGCTCGGCGATGGCCTCTGCCACAGCCGCCTGCGCGGGGACGACCATGTAGATGCGGTCCATCATCCAGTCGTAGTAGGTGTTGGAATCTTCGAGCGCCCGTTCGAAGGGGTCGCGGCGCAGGTTGACGATCTTGGGCGCGCGCAGCTCGACGAACGGGTCCAGCCAGATGGCGAGCTGCCGGGCGCGTTGCTCTTTGAAGATGAACTTCCAGTCGCCGACCCTCAGGGCGACGAGCTCGGCATCGTCGTTGACGTAGAAGAAGCGGTCGCGCGGGCACTCGTCGGTCTCGCCCGCGAAGTAGGCGTTCATGTCCTTGCCGTCGAGGACGACCTTGAAGGTCTTGCCGCCGGCGTCGTAGCCGGCCCGGCACTTCTTCGCGATCGCCGGCTCCCCGGCGGCGGCGAGGAAGGTGGTCAGCATGTCCTGGAGGGCGACGATGCCGTTGAGCGTCACGCCCGTCTGCCACTTCGCCGGCCAGCGCAGGAAGGCGGGCACC
>CAYTRM010000180.1:0-6181 GCA_964440225.1 uncultured Thermoleophilia bacterium
CAGGGCTCGAGGGTCACGTAGATGACGGTGTTGAGGAGCCGCCAGCTGCCCATGTGGGCGGCGGCCTGCTCGATGGCGATGATCTCGGCGTGGGCGACGGGGCTCTTGCGCAGCTCGCGCTCGTTGCCGGCCGCGGCGATGACCTCGCCGTCGAGCACCACGACGGCGCCGATGGGCACGTCGCCGTGCTTCGTCGCGCGCTGCGCCTCGCGCAGCGCCAGGCGCATGTAGTACTCGTGTCTCGGGAAGTGCAGGTCGCCCATGGCCGCATCATGCCCGAATCCGGGCGGCGTGAGAACCCCAACGGCCCGCGCCGCCGTCTTCACACTTCTTCACGAGCGCCGCGACTCGAGCGCCGACGTTGCTGGGTATAGTAGCTGTGCGTTTCTGACCGGATCTTCTACACGCAAGAGGTGGACCCGATCGATGAACAGCCTTTCCCTCTACCTGGTCTTTTTCGGCATCCCGCTCATCCTTGGCCTGGCCGTCCAGGGCTGGCTGCGCAGCACGTTCTCGAAGAACAGCCGCGTGCCGGTCGCCAGCGGCAGGAGCGGCGCCGACGTCGCCCGTGAGATCCTCGACCGTAACGGGCTGCAGAACGTCCCCGTCCAGCCGTCCAAGGCCGGACCGCTCAGCGACCACTACGACCCGCGGACGCGCGGAGTGTTCCTCTCGGAGGCCGTCTACTCGGGTCGGTCGGTGGCGGCGACGGCGGTCGCCGCGCACGAGGTCGGGCACGCCATCCAGCACGCCAAGGCGTACGTGCCGATGACCATCCGTTCGGCGATCTGGCCGGTCGCCGCCTTCGGCTCGCAGGCCTGGTTCTTCATCCTCCTCGCCGGCATGATCTTCGGAGCCTTCGGGCTCGTCCAGCTGGCGCTGATCGTCTTCGCCGCGGTGATCGTCTTCCAGCTCGTCACGCTGCCGGTGGAGTTCAACGCGTCGCGGCGCGCCATGGCCAACATCCGGGAGTACGGCCTGGTCAACGAGGGTGAGGCCGTGGCGGCGCGGCAGACCCTGACGGCCGCCGCCATGACCTACGTCGCCGGCGCCCTCGCCTCGATCTCGCAGCTGCTGTACTTCCTGCTGCTGTTCGGCGGACGCGACTGAGCCGGCGGGGCTGAGCCGGCGGGGCTGCGCCGGCGGGGCTGCGCCGGCCGGCCGCGACTCACGCGGCCGGCGCCACCCGAGCCCCCGTCAGGGCTCGGGGACGAAGCGCGGCGTGAACTGCGCCACCACTTCGGGTCGCCGGTCCACGAGGACGAGCGTGACGCGTTTCTGCGGCACGCGCTCGTCGCCGGCGTAGCCCAGCGTGCCGCTGACGCCGACGAAGCGCCGCGTCGCCTGCAGGGCGTCGCGCACGGCCGCCGGCCGCACCGAGCCGGCGCTGTCGATGGCGGACGCCACGAGATCGACGGCGTCGTAGCCCAGGCAGGCGAAGGCGTTCTGCGGCGGCCGCCCGTAGGCGGCGCTGTACGAGGCGTCGAAGCGCCGCACGGCGGCGTTCGCCGACGGCAGGCCGGGCGCCGCGTGCGTCGTATAGTAGACGCCGCCCCCCGTCGCCCTGGCGGCCTTTGCCAGGGCGACGCTGTCGAAGCTGTCGCCGCCCATGACCGGTTGCCGGTAGCCGGCGGCGCGCAGGCGCCGCACGACCGGCCCGGCGTCGTCCGGCCCGGCGGCGAGGTACACCAGATCGGGTGAGGCCGGGTCGCCCGGGGCGCCGGAGCGTCCGGGCGCGCCGAGCAGGGCGGCGACGTCCGGGTCGTCGCCGTCGAACCCGCGCGAGCCGCGCACCCGGCCGCCCAGAGAACGGAACGCCTGCGAGAAGTAGCGCGCCAGGAGCCGCGTGTACTCCATATCGCGGTCGTAGATGATGACGGCCGTGCGCGCCCCGAGCCGCCGGTACGCGTACTCGGCGCCGGCCGCCGCCTGGGTGTTGTCGCCGAAGCAGGCGAGGAACAGCCAGTCCGGGACCTGCTCCGGAAGGCGCGGGGAGGTGGCTCCGCTGGTGACGAAGGGGATGCCGGCGGCCGCCGCGGTGGGCGCGGCCGCCAGGACCTGCTCGGTGTCGGAGAGGCCGATGATCGCGGAGACGCCCGCCGCGACCAGGTTCTGGGCCGCGCGCCGCACGTCGTCGGTGTGGGTCTGGCCGTCGCGCTCGAGCAGCTCGACGCGACGGCCGAGCAGGCCGCCGTTCGCGTTGATGCGCTCGACGGCCAGCCGCGCGCCGTCGAGCGATGGGGCGTCGAGCGCGGCCTGCGAGCCGGTGAGATTGTAGAGCGCCCCGATGCGCACGGGTGGCGGGGTCGGGCGGCTGACGACCTCGGCGGCGCCGCAGGCCGTCACGACGGCCGCGAGCGACAGCGCGAGCGTCGCGGCCGCAGCCGCGCGCACGATGGTCGAGGGTCTCCCGCCTGTGGGCTCGTGCCTCATTGATCGCGCTCCATGGTAGAGCAGAAGGAGGAGCGCTTCATCCCGGCGTCCGCCCCGACGTCAGAGGGCGCCGTTGCGCAGAGCGCAGTCGAGCCGATGGCCTACGCGCCGCGACCTTTCGCCCGGTCCTCGAGGATCTGTCCGGCGGCCAGCTTGCCGGGGGCGCCCATGACGCAGCCCCCGGGATGGGTGCCCGACCCGCACTGGTAGTAGCCATCGATCGGTGTGCGGTACTGGGACCAGCCCGGCGCCGGGCGGAAGAAGTACATCTGCGGCGCGAAGAACTCGCCGGCGAAGACGTTACCCTCCGACAGCCCGACCGTCCGCTCGATGTGGAGCGGCGTCACGACCTCCCGTTGCAGGACGAGGTCGCTGAAGCCCGGGAAGAACGAGTCGAGCGTCCGCTGCACGGTGTCGCCCAGGTTCTCCTTCTCGGCGTCCCAGTCGCTCTCGCGCAGGTGGTACGGGGTGTACTGGATGAAGCAGGACATGACGTGCTTGCCGGGGGGCGCCATGTCGGGGTCGATGGTGCTCTGGATCGCGCCGTCGATGTACGGCCGCGAGCTGTACCAGCCGAACTTGGCTTCGTCGAAGGCGCGCTCGAGGTAGTCCATGGTCGGTCCGATGTTGGTGAAGCCGCGGAAGACGTCCTCGCGGCCGGGCAGCGCCGGGTACTCCGGCAGCCCGTCGAGCGCGAAGTTCACCTTGGACGACGTGCCTTGGAACCGGAACCGGCGGACGTTCTCGACGAGGTCGTCGGGGAGCTCGCGTGGGTCGACGAGCTCGAGGAACGTGTGGCGTGGATCCAGGGCGCTGACGACGGTACCCGCTCGGAACTCGGTGCCGTCGGCCAGCACGACCCCCGTCGCCCGGCCATCCTTCGTGACGACCGACTCGACCGGGGACTCCAGGCGGATCTCCGCTCCCAGCGCCTGCGCCGCGCGGGCGAGCACCTGCGTGAACCCGCCGTTGCCGCCCTTGTGGAACGCCCAGGCGCCGAACTCACCGTCGTGCTCGCCCAGCGAGTGGTAGAGCAGGACGAGGCCGGACCCCTGCGAGCGCGGCCTGACACTGGTGCCGATGATGCCGGAGCTCGCGAGGTAGCCCTTGACGATCTCCGACTCGAAGTAGTCGTCGAGAAAGTCCGCGGCGCTGCCCGTCAGCAGCCGGACGGCGTTGTGGAGGGTGCGCTTGTCCATCGAGCGGAACCGTCGGCCCAGCTCCGCGAGCGCGATGAGCTCCTCCGGGTCTTCGCTGAACAGGTCGGGCGGCGCCTGGTCGAGCAGCGGCTTGAGCGCCCGGCAGACCATGTCCAGGTCGTGACTGTACTGCTCGTAGGCGTCCGCGTCGTGCTTGCTGTGGCGGGCGATCTCCTTGAGGTTCCGGCCGTGGTCCTGGGTCAGCCACAGGTAGTCGCCGTTCTCCATGGGGGCGAACGTGGACGACATGAGCAGCGGCATGAAGCCGTGCTTGGTGAGCTCCAGGTCCTGGACGATCTGCGGCCGCAGGAGCGAGAGGGCGTAGGAGAACGTGGTGAACCAGAAGCCGGGCCGGAGCTCCTCGGTGATGGCGGCGCCGCCGACGAGGTGGCGCCGCTCCAGGATCAGGGTCCTCAGGCCCGACTTGGCCAGGTAGGCGCCGTTGACGAGACCGTTGTGGCCGCCACCGATGACGATGGCGTCGTACGTCCGCGCGGCGCGTGACGCAGACTTCGGCGCCTTCTTCTTCGCCGCCGACGCTGCGGACTTCTTCGCGGGCTTGGCGGGCGTCCTCTTCGTCGTCATCTCAGGCCGTCTTTCGCTCCGGGTTGTACAGGGGCAGCCGGGCGACGTGCGCGGCGACCTGCTCGTAGTGATGATCGACGGTGAGCTCCACCTTCACCCTCGTGCCGGGCTCCGCGGAGCCGGGGCGCACGCGGGCGAGCGCGATGTGGCGCTGCAGCATCGGCGAGTACATGAGACTCGTCGCATAGCCGATCCGGTTCCGGTGGCCGTCGTCGTAGACCATCCAGTCCTCGACGACCGGCGTGTGGTCCCTGGGCGGGATGAGCCCGGCCTTGTCGTATACGCAGTCGTAGTCCTCCCAGTCGACGACCAGGCCGCGCATCGCCCAGCGCGACGTCTTCCCGGCGATCTCGCGTTCCAGCGCGCGCCGGCCGATGAACGCCCGGCCGTCGCCCTTGAGGCCGCGGAACATCCAGCTCCAGCCGAGCTCGATCGGCGTGGAGCGGTGGGCGTCGTTCCAGGCGTAGCGGCTCGAGTCGAAGTCGGCCTCGAGGAGGAGCAGACCGGCCTCGATGCGGAGCATGGACAGCGCATCGAGTCCGAAGCACGGTGGCCCGCCTCGGTGGCGACGAGTTCGCCATCCTCATGCCCGAGACCCGCGGCGCGGACGCCAGGGCCGTGGTCGACCGCCTCCGCGACGAGCCGGGCCGCCTCAGGCTCGCCGACGGCGGCGGCGTACACGTCAGCATCGGGCTCGTGACCTTCAACCGCGCGCCCGGCTCGATCGCAGAGCTGACAGGCGCTGCCGACGGGTTCATGTACCAAGCCAAGAACGCCGGCAAGGACAGGGTCGAGCAGGCCGAGCGTGCCGGCTCCTACAGGCCTGGGGCACGGCCCCTCTCTGCGGAAGGGCTTCCGGCCTCTCACCCCGCTCCGCACACCTCGTAGTCGCACAGCGAGTCACAGTGCTGAGCTCGTCCCTCAAGCCTTCCGACCCCGCTGCCGGGCCACATGACCACAAGGCGCGTCGGGCGTGCGTCGTTCAGGTATTCGGGGACGCCATACCGCTGCGAGCTCGTGCCACGGTCCGGCAGGCAGGTCGCAGGTGCCGCTGAGCTGGACGGTGACGCCGGTGCGCCGATCGAAGCGCAGGCAGTAGCTGCCCTTCCACAGGTAGAGCACGCCGACGGCATCCTCGAAGCTGGCCTGGAGGCCGAGAGCACGGACCTCCTCGAGCGAGTACTGGCGCCGGGCGCGCATGAACGACCTTCCCGCGCCTCGCCAGGCTTGCAGAGCGCGAGTCTACACCCGCCCGCCTGGTTCGCGGCGTGCCCCTACATCCAGAGCTCGCCCTCGTGTAGCTCGCGCTCACCGAGCTCCGTAAGTACCCAGGGGCCGTCCGGCAGCAGGGCCGCGTCGGTGAACAACGTCACGTGCCCGTCGGGCGTGCTGCGCAGACCGGCGTCGGCGTGCCACAGGTAGCGCGTGCCGTCCGCCGTGACGCAGCACGCCTCGAAGCCAAGCGCGATCACGTCTCTTCGGGCGCACTCGAAGCGCTGCGTAGACACCACGGGGTCCTCCTTTTACGTGAAGGCGCGGCTCGCCGTCGGCGCCCGCGTCCTCACCATCAGGTATCGGCGGGCCGGACCGGATTCCTGAGCCCGATCCCCTGTGAATCAGCTGTGAGTCAGCGCTGACAACGGTCGTCCCTTGAGCCTGCGGCCTCCGCGGCCGATGAGTCCCCCATGGGCGGGCACAGGCACGCCGCGGGCATGGGGAGAGTCTATGGGAGAGCACACGCCACAGGATGCGCCGAGCCCTGCTCAGAGGGCCGCTGCAGATCCGTCGGAGCAGGTCGAACGCCTGCCGCTGCCGGCGCCGGAGGAGGTCATCCTCGACGTTCTTCTGGAGAACACGCCGAGCCTGGTCACGATCTTCGACGAGGAGTCGACCATCGTGCGCACCAGCGTGTCGACGGGGGCGTTCATGGGACTCCCCGCCGAGCAGCTGCTCGGGCACCGGAT
>CAYTRM010000181.1:0-6171 GCA_964440225.1 uncultured Thermoleophilia bacterium
GCAGTGCCAGGTTGGTATAGGCGCCGATAGCGACGAGGTGCGCCCCGCGCGCGAACAGGACGTCGCCGGCGCTGACGTCCTCGCCCGCGCGGCGTACGTTGACGCCCGCGGGCGGAGCAGGGTCGACGGTGACCCGGTCGCCCTGCGTGGTCGTGTGCTCGACCTGGACGACCGTGTCGGCGCCGGGGGGCAGCGGCGCGCCGGTCATGATCCGCGCCGCCTCACCCGCCCGGACCGGCTCGTCGACGTGATGACCGGCGGGGATGTCCACGGTCACGAGGAAGTCGCGGCGGCCGGCGGCGAGATCCGCCCCCGCGACCGCGAATCCGTCCATGGCCGAGTTGGCGAAGGAGGGGACCTGCTCGGGCGAGATGATCTCGGCAGCCGCGACCCGCCCCAGAGCGTCCAGAATGGGCACCTCCTCTGCGCTCAGCGGGCGTACGGCGGCAAGGACGCTGTCCAAAGCTTCGTGGATGGTGATCACAGTAGTCTCCCTGAGTGCAGTCTCATCTGCTTACGCATCTTAGTAAACTTCGCACCCGCGCCGCCCGATTCTCTGCGGTGAGAGAGGACGCCGAGGAGGGCCCGGTGAACAGAGAACACACTGAGAGTCGCAGCGATCGCGATCCTACCGGTTCGCGCAAGCGTCGCCTCCACGCCCTCAAGGGGCTGGTGGCCGTGCGGGGGTACGACGTGCCGGCGGAGGATGTGGCAGCCAGCATCATCCGCGACGCGATCGAGGTCGCCGCACCCGCGCCACACCACTGAACAAGACCAGCCCCACCACCGCGCCGGCGATGTCGCCAAGCGCATCGAGTGACTGCGCGTCCCTGTAGGGCAACAGCGCCTGGACTGCCTCCACCGCGATACCCAGGCCGGACGCCAGCACGAACGCGAGGACCAGCACCGGTACTCGCGCCTCCCAGCCACCGATGGCCACAGGCAGCAGGAAGCCGAGCACCACGTACGCTACGACGTGCCCGGCCGTGGTCACCATCGAGTCGCGGCCACCCGACACGGCGTGCACCGCGCCCTGCGTCGGCAGCACGCCGCTGAGCACGATGAGCAGGGCCCACCCGACGGCGGCGGCTCGCCAGCCCGCCCCGGGCGCCATCAGGGCGCAGCCTGTGAGGAGCCGGATCCCGCGAAGCGCTCATCGCCGGACTCGACGAGCACTGCCACGACCCCCTCGTGCACGACGATCCGTGCGCTCGCTCCCGCCGCCACGTGGTTGCCCAGCCCGAGACAGGCTGCAGCCGGCAGAACCCCGTGGTCGAGAGGGTAGTCGAGCCCCGTGAGTGTGACGACGCCGTCGCCGCCCAGTGGGACCAGGGAGACGCGGGTACCGGGTGCGGCGCCGATCGACACACCGGCCGGGGCGCAGAAAACGCGCACACTGAGGCCCGGCGCCGCCAGGCGCGCGGCAACGCCGCGTTCGGCCAGACGACGCAGGATGGCGATGTGGCCGAGCGTGTGATCCAGCGCGCCGGTGCCGCCGGCGAGCAGGAGTTCGCTCGCTCCGCGGCGCAGCGCCTCGTCGACGGCCAGCTCCCCGTCGGTCGCGTCCTTGCGCACCGGGTGACGCAGCAGTTCCACCCCTGCGAGTCGGAGACGCTCCGTGTCTCCCGAGCCCAGTGAGTCGAAGTCCCCCACCACCGCGTGCGGCAGCACGCCCAGGCCGAGAAGAAAGCGGGCGCCGCCGTCCGCGGCCAGCACGATCGCCGCCTCCTCTATCCACGCGCGATAGGCGCCGGGATCCCCGTACTCGCCATCGAGGAACACGACGGCGAGCGTTGCGCGACGAGCTCTGCTCACGCCGCAGCCCGGCCGTCGTCGGGGAAGGCGGCGTCGTAGGCCCGCAGCAGCGGCCACAGCACGATGGTGGTGACCACGGCAGAGGGCAGCAGGTAGAGGAGGTTGTAGGTGACGGCGTAGAGCCAGGGGGCCTCCCACGCCGGCGCGTACTCGGCGAAGAAGATGAGCCCGGACAGGAAGTGGAAGCCGAGGCGGGCGCCGGCGCCGAGGGCAACGGCGGCGGCGAGCCTGGCGACACCGCGGGCGCCCGACGGTGAACCGCTCGGAATCAGGCCGGCCAACCCCAGGGCGGCGAAAGCGAGCGGGTAGTCGAGCACCGCCTGCAGCGGATGGAAGATGTAGGGAACGCCGGCCGCGCCCGTGAGCTGCAGCAGGCCGAACAGCGCCCCCGCGACCATGCCCGGGACGACCCCGCGCCGGAGGGCGATGAACAGGATCGGCAGCATCTCAAGCCCAAAGGAGCCGCCTTGGGGCATCCGCAGGGGGAAGGCCTGAGCGATCCAGCTGAGCGCGGCGGCGAGGGCTACAGCGACGCCGATCTCGGCCACGGCTCGCACCCC
The DNA here is from genome assembly GCA_964440225.1 of uncultured Thermoleophilia bacterium. GTDB lineage: Bacteria > Actinomycetota > Thermoleophilia > UBA2241 > UBA2241 > CAIXSE01. The sequence goes on from CAYTRM010000181.1 coordinate 2,376, forward strand.
CCAGTGAGCCGGGTTGAGGTTCAGACGATCACGCACGTCATACGCGTGCTCGGGTGGGTGTACCAATGGGGTGCTCATCGATGTATCTCTCCCTTCGCTGGCATTACCCAGCGGCGCCGATGGGCGCCGCCGCCCCGCAGGGCGGTCAGGTTCGACGCGTCGGCGCTAGGAAGCGCCATCTCAGCTCCTCACCCAGGAGCTCCGCAGGACGGCATGAGTCTACCGGAGTGGGACCACCCGGGCCAGCCGCCGTTTCAGGCTGACCGGGCATCGTTCACACGCGGCTGTGGAGAATGTGGATAACTACCTTTTCCCACGCTCTCAGGCTCACAATCGCCGTGGAAAAGGCGTTGACGAATGCAGGTTTCCTTGACACGACGCTAACAATCCGCTCACACAAGCAAAGTGCCCATTAGCAGGGATTTCACACCGTTGGACAACCACCGGGGCACGTCAGGTCGGAGGGTCACGCCTGAGCCGGACCGATGCCCGATGGTCGCGGGCTCGATGCCCGCCCTGAAACCCCGGTTTCCACAAGTGCCGCAAATTGGGCACGTCGGGGTGATTCGGGCAGGCCTCTTTCCACATATCTTGAACACCCTGTGGACAACTCCCGTCTTTCACCTGCAAAACGCCGTTTCGTCACCCGCCATACGGTGGTTCGGAGCGCTTGGCGTGCTCTGCTATACTCGGCGCCCCCATGGAGACGTTCCTGGACAGGCTGCTCGCCGACACGGGGGCCGCCCCCGGGCAGCCCGCGCTCCGTCCTGCCGAGCGAGCGACGAAGAGAGGCGGCGCACCCTCAGGAGAGACGGTCGCGGGACCCGCCGCGGCCTCACCCTCACCACCGGCGACGCCCGCCGCCGGGCACGACGGCCCCCTTCCCGACGCGCCTCTCGGTCTTGAGGCGCCCCGCATCGCCATCTACGACACGCTCACGAGCCCGCCGAGAGTCATCGCCGTCGAGGAATCCGACCTGCCCGCCCTCGTCGCCTCGCTTGCGGAGAAGACCTATCACCACTGCCGGCAGCAAGGCGGCCAGGTGCCGTACTCCGTCATCCAGGAACTCATCGAGAACCTTCTGCACGCCTACTTTCGCGACGTCGTCATCACGATCCTCGACAACGGCCAGACCATCCGCATCTCGGATCACGGGCCCGGTGTCGGCGACAAGGACCGGGCCTTCCAGCCCGGCTTCACCACCGCGACCGCCTACCAGCGACAGATCATCCGGGGGGTGGGATCCGGGCTACCACTCGCGCGTGAGTCGCTCCAGTTCCTGCGCGGCATCCTGACCGTCGAGGACAACCTCGGTGGCGGCGCCGTATTCACGATCAAGATGCCGTCGGCCGCGGAGGATGAACCGCCGGCCGCGGAGACGCCCAAGGTGAGGCTCACGACACGCCAGACGAAGGTCCTGGTGCTGCTGATGGAGCTCGGCTCCGCCGGCCCGACCGCCATTGCGAGGGAGCTGGGATTCTCGCCGGCGACGGTGTTCAGAGAGCTCGTTGTACTGCAGGACATGGGGTTGATACACTCGCTGGGCGACGGCAAGCGAGCCTTGCGCGAGGAGGGACTTCGCCTCCTCGAGAGCATCCTCTGACCGACGTTTTCGAGCTTCCCCGGTAGGCCGCCGCATCCCCGGGGACCGGCTGATGGGGCACCGACGGACGACCAGCTGACACTCATTTGGGATGAGGCGAAGAAGCACCTTCGCGGGCGCATCAACGAGTCGGCGTTCCAGTTCTGGTTCGATCGCACCGTGCCGATCGGTCTCGAAGACGGCGCCTTCGTCATCGGCGTACCCAACGACTTCGCTCGCGAGTGGATAGAGCGTCGTCTGGCGAGCCAGGTCGCCGAAGCGCTCGGCGAGGTCCTCGGCGACCGGGTCGAGGTGCGCGTCGTCGTCGACGAGCGCGCCGCCAACATCCCCCCGACCGAACCGGCCCCCCAGGGCGGAGACGCCGGGGGCGACACCGGTCACGGCGTCGACGGGCCGGCCCAGCCGGCTCCGCCCCCGGTCAAGCGGCGGCGCGCCAAGAACGCCGCCCGCGCCGCCCAGGCCGCCGGCGAGCTCAACCCCCGGTACGTCTTCGAGCGCTTCGTGACCGGCCCCCACAACGAGTACGCGTCGGCGGTGGCGCACAGCGTGGCCGACTCGCCGGCCACGGCCTACAACCCGGTGTTCATGTACGCAGACACCGGACTCGGCAAGACCCACCTCATCCAGGCGATCGCTCATTCCACACTCACACAGCACCCCGACCTGCAGGTCAAGTACGTGACGGTCGAGCGCTTCACCGACGACTTCATCACGGCCGTCACCGACAAGGGCCGCATCGACGGCTTCAAGCAGGCGTATCGGGACAACGACGTACTGCTCATCGACGACGTCCAGTTCCTCGTCGAGAAGCAGCAGACGCAGGTCGAGTTCTTCCACACGTTCAACGCGCTGTACGAGGCCGGCAAGCAGATCGTGATCACCAGCGATCGTCCGCCACGCGAGCTCGAGGCGCTGGAGGAGCGTCTGCGCTCACGCTTCGGACAGGGGGTCGTCGTCGACATCAGCCGTCCCGACCTCGAGACCCGCATCGCCATCCTGCGCAAGCAGGTCAAGTGGGAGGGCTTCAAGATCGCCGAGCCCGAGGTCTTCGAGTGGATCGCACAGCGGGTCACCACGAACATCCGGGAGCTCTACGGCGCCCTGACCCGCGCCGTGAGCTTCGCGTCGATCCGCGGCACGGACGTCACGCTCGAGATAACGAAGGAGGCCTTGAAGGACATCCTGCCCAAGGCCTACCAGCACCCTGTGACCATCGAGATGGTGCAGGCGGAGGTCGCCAGGCAGTTCGGCTTCCACGTGAACGACCTGCGCGGCAACCGCCGCACCCAGGACATCGCCTACGCGCGTCACATCGCCATGTATCTGTCGCGCGATCTCACCGAGGCGTCGCTGCCGCAGATCGGCGCCCGCTTCGGCGGCCGCCACCACACCACCGTCATCCACGCGGTCGACAAGGTCGAGCGACAACTCAAAGACGGTCACGACCCTCAGTTGCAGGATCTGGTGGCGCTGATCTACGCGCGCCTCAAGACACAGCACTGACGATCCCGGGGGCTGTCCACACCCCCTGTGGACGACACCGTCCGAACCTGTGGACGATCCCCTCGCCAGAGCGAAATCCGCTATGCTTCGCGGAGAAGCCCATGTCGGCGCGGAAGGAGCGTCGCGTTCTGCACACACCGTCCACATCCTCGTGCAGAGTCCGTCGTTCCTGCCGTGCAGCGACAAACGCCACTCTCCACATCGTCACAGGTCTTATGATGACGACGAGGAGTAACTACTTCTCTTTCTTGTCATAAGGAGTCGGGATGAAGTTCACGTGTGATCGCTCCGCACTGGTCGACAAGCTCGGCGTTCTCGCGCGCGGGGTCTCCACGCGCAGCGCCCTCCCTGTGCTGTCGGGGATCCTGCTGCAGGCTCGCGAAGGCCGTCTCGATCTCTACGCCACCGACATGGAACTCTCGATCAAGGCCAACCTCGCGACGCCGATCGAGGTGGAAGGCGAGATCGTCGTGCCCGCCAGGCTGTTCAGCGACATCGTGCGCAATCTCCCCGACGAGGAGGTCGTGGTCGAAGCCGGCGAAGCGGCGGTCAAGATCAGTGCGGGCCGCGCCGACTTCTCGCTCAACGCAGCCAACGAGTTGACCGTCGAATGGCTGCACGCCCAAGGCGCCGAGCGAGTCGCGCTGTCGTATGACCTCGATCGCCGACAGGTATTGAGCCTGGCGGCGG
>CAYTRM010000182.1:0-6106 GCA_964440225.1 uncultured Thermoleophilia bacterium
CACTCGAGGTCGAACATCTGGCAGGCCATGCTGAGCGCGCTGCCCCACTGGCCGGCGCCGGTCTCGGTGGCGAGGCGCGTGGTGCCGTCGAGCTTGTTGTAGTACGCCTGCGCGACGGCGGTGTTGCTCTTGTGCGAGCCGGCCGGGCTGACGCCCTCGTGCTTGTAGAAGATCTTGGCCGGCGTGTCCAGCGCCTTCTCGAGGCCGGTGGCGCGGATGAGCGGCGTCGGCCTCCAGATGCGGTAGATCTGGTGGATCTCCTCGGGGATCTCGATGTACCGCTCGGCCGAGACCTCCTGGGCGATGATGCTCGGCGGGAAGATCGGCGAGAGATCGTCGGGGCCTGCCGGCTGCATGGTCGCCGGGTTGAGCGGCGGGGGCGGCGGCGAGGGCAGGTCGGGCACGATGTTGTACCAGGCCTTGGGGATCCTCTCCTCGTCAAGGACGAACTTCTTCTTGTACTCGCTCATGACCGACCTCCTCTCGAATGACGCGCTCGATGACGTGGTTCCTGGGGGTGAAGATGCACTGGTCCGGTTCTCCGTGCTTGGGGACGGGACGACCACGGTGTGGTCAGGGGGTGCGGGCAGGGCCCGCGCGGGGTGTCGGAAGAGGGCGCGCTACGCGCGCCAGAGCCAGCGACGCCAAGTGGCGCAAGCGGTGATGCTGCGTGTGGCGTCGCTGGTCGTCATAGTGCGCGGCAGTGTACCACACAGGGACGGAAGGATGAACAGATCCGCCCGTCGGCGCCTGCGGCCACCCGGCGCCTTGTCCGCCGTCCGCCTACGGCGCCTGCGGCCCGGGCGCCACCGGCGGGATGGCCGGGGCGTCGACGACCTGCGCCCCGGCGCCGGGCGGGCAGGTGTCGTTCAGCGGGTAAGGCGAGCCCGGGTAGGCGAAGAGGAAGCCCTGCCCGTGCTCGACGCCCAGGCTGCGCAACGTCTCAAGCTGGGGGTGTGTCTCGATGCCCTCGGCGATGAGCGTGATACCGGCCTCGTCGCAGAACTCCCGCAGCGTGCGCACCAGCTTCTGCTTGACGATCGACTCGTCGAGCTTGCGGATCAGCGAGCGGTCGAGCTTGATGAAGTCCGGCTCGATCTCCACCATGGTCTGCAGGCCGGAGTAGCCTGCCCCCGCGTCGTCGATGGCGATGCGGAAGCCGTGGGAGCGCAGGCGGCGCACCACGTCGCGCATGTGGTCGAAGTCGTCGATGACGCTGTTCTCGGTGAGCTCGATGACCGTCTGGCCGCGGAGCTCGGGCGGCGTGGCGTCGACGAACTCCTGGACGAAGAGGTCGCTGCGGGAGTGGAAGAAGAGGTTCACCGGCTCCGTGTTGATGAAGCGCAGGTACCGAGGGGGCAGCGTCGCACTCCCGCGCGACGCCATCATCCGGCACAGCCGGTCGAGCTCCGAGACCCGGCCCTCATCGCGGGCCAGGTCGAAGAGGGCGTCGGGGCGGTGCAGGTCGCTCTCCAGGGGTCCGCGCGCGAGGAGTTCGTAGCCCAGCACGGCGAAGTCCTCCAAGGCGACGATGGGCTGGAACACGCACGACACCTGCTCCTTGGCGATGACCTGCTCCAGCTCCTCTACCAGTCGGCCCCGGACTTCGTCGCGCTCGACCTGGATCGAGCGCGTGGCGCGCGTGATGGCGTCGAGCAGCGCGCGCTTGAAGCGCACCTTAGGCGATTGCGCGAGGCGGGCGTAGCCGATGAAGAGGTCGATCTTGGCGAACAGCCGGCTCTCGAGCTCCTCCTCCAGCCGGTCGAGAAGCTCGTGCTCGAGGCGCAGCTTGATGGCGAGCAGATCGTCGTCGCTGACCGAGCGATGGTCGCGCCCCGGCGAGAGCACGACGAGAAAGGCGTTGCCGAGGCTCGATATGGAGACGAAGTCCTCGTTGCGGATGAGATGCCCCCGCGCCTCCTGCAAGCGGCGGCCGACGACGCGCAGCACGTCGTCGACGACCTCGAATCCCTGCAGCTGCTCGAGCGCGTGCATGCCCTCGAGACTGACGTAGATGATGCCCAGCTGGCTGTGGTCGAACAGCATCCGCTGGACCTCGACCTGGACGTTGGCGAGCGTCGGGAGACCGGTGATCTCGTCGTAGTAGACGCTCGTGTCGCGGAGCACGTCGCGGATCGTCTCGAGTAGACGCTCGGTCCGAAACGGCTTGGTGATGTACGCGGAGGCTCCCGAACGGTTGGCCTCCACCATGTTGGCAAGTTGCGTCTTGGCCGTGAGGAAGACGACGGGGATGTCTTTGGTGTAGCCGAACTGGAGCTCCCGGCACACCTGATACCCGTCCATGCCGGGCATCATGACGTCGAGGAGGACGAGGTGCGGGTGCTGGGTGAAGGCGAGTTCGAGGCCTCGCTCCCCACTGGTCGCGGTGAAGACGTCGAAGCCGTGAGCCTCGAGAGCCGCGCCGACCGACGTGTTGAGGTCGGCGTCGTCGTCGATCATGAGGATGCGGAACTTCTCGTCCGCCACTGCCCCCCCGTCCTCTCTGCCCAGCGGGACGATCGTCGTCCCGAGCCCCCGGGCCTCGCCCGCGCACCTCCACTATCGGCAGCGTGCGGGAATCGATTAGACAGTACACTAGTCCCCGCACGGATCACTGTCACGTGAGGAGGCGACGATGAAGGGATACGGCCCGGCCGGACCCAAGGATGCTCCGAGGATCGCCGGCGTGACGTCCTTCCTCCGGCTCCCGCACGTGACGCGCTACGAGGGCGTCGATGCGGCCGTCGTGGGCCTGCCTTTCGACACCGGGCTCGCGGTGCGGACCGGGGCCCGCTTCGGGCCGCGCGCCGTGCGCGAGGCGTCGCTGACTCTCCACCCTGCGTACAACCCGGCGCAGCGGGTCGCCGTCTTCGAGCGGCTCTCGGTGATCGACGCCGGCGATGCCCGCGTCGTCGCCGGCTTCACCGATCGTAGTCTCGCCGCCATCGAGGAGGCGCTGCGCCCGATGCACGAGGCAGGGGCCGTCCCGCTGGGGATCGGCGGAGACCACACCGTCACTCTCGCCGAGATGCGCGTGGCGGCGGAGCGGTTCGGCCCGCTCGCCCTTCTGCACTTCGGCGCGCACACCGACGCGCTGGACGAGGCGGGCGGCGAGCCCCGCATGCACAGCTCGATCATCCGGCGCGCCGCCGAAGAGGGTGTGATCGACCCTTCCCGCTCGACTCTCATGGGCATGCGCGGGGGGCTCGACGTGCCGGATGAGCACGAGCAGGCGCGCGACCTCGGCTTCACCGTCGTCTCGTGGGACGACCTCGCGCAGCTCGGCACCGGCATGGTGGCCGCGGCCGTCGACAAGGCCGCCGGCAGGGCGTTCATCACGGTCGACGTCGACTTCGTCGACCCCGCCTTCGCCCCGGCCGTGGGGACGCCCGAGGTGGGCGGCCCCAGCTCCATGCAGGCTCTGGCGCTGCTGCGGGCCTGCCGCGGCCTCGCCGTCGCCGGCGCAGACGTCGTCGAGGTCGTTCCGGAGCTCGACAGCGGCAGCCTCACCGCCACCTTTGCCGCCACCGTCGCCTACGAACTGCTGTCGCTGATCGCCTGCGAGCCCTCGGGAGCGGGAGAGTGACGGCGGCGCAGACGTCGGACCGCGTGCTGCGCGCCGCCTGCGCGCAGATGAACTCGCGCGACGATGTCGCCGAGAACGTGCGCGTGGCTGTAGGGCTGGTGGAGGCCGCCGCGGATCGGGGCGCGAGTCTTGTCGCCCTGCCGGAGACGTGGGCGTTCAAGGGCGTCCGCGAGGGCATCCTGGCGACGGCGGAGGCGCCGGACGGTCCTTCCAACGCGGCGGTGGCCGCGGCGGCGTCCCGCCGCGGCATGTGGTTGCTCGCCGGGTCCATTTACGAGCCTTCACCGCTGCCGGACAGGGTCTACAACACCTCCGTCCTGTTCGACCCGAACGGGACCGCTCGCGCCGTCTACCGCAAGATCCACCTCTTCGATGTGGTGTCCGGCGACGTGGCGTACGAGGAGTCACGCGACGTCGCCCCGGGAGAGGAACTGGTGACCGCCGACGTGGCCGTCCCTGGTGCTGCGGCTCTTCGGCTCGGGCTCACGATCTGCTACGACCTCCGCTTTCCCGAGCTCTACCGGGCTCTCGCGCTCCGCGGCGCGGCCGTGCTCTGCGTGCCGGCAGCGTTCACGGCTCACACCGGCGCGGCGCACTGGGACGTGCTGGTCCGTGCCCGGGCCGTGGAGAACACGTGCTTCGTGCTCGCGCCGGATCAGGTCGGCGAGCATCTGCCGGGGCGGTCCTGCCACGGGCAGAGCTGCATCGTCGATCCGTGGGGCGCCGTCCTGGCCCGTGTGGACGACGGTGTGGGTGTGTGCGTCGCCGACATCGACCTCGCGCGGCTCGCGGAGGTGCGCACGCAGGTCCCCTCCCTCGCGAACCGGCGCCCCGACGTGTACGGGACGTGACGGGTCACCGGGGCTGAGGCGCGGCCGTCGCAGGTACGGCCTGGTCATGGTCGTCGCGCCGGCGGAGAGAGCGAGGCCCGCGCGGAGTGGAGTCGGGGTCGTCAGCCGTCCTTGAGCACGCGCTGGTAGACGTCCAGCGTCAGGCGGGCGTTGCGCTGCCAGCTGAGGCCGAGGGCGGTGGCGCGTCCGGCCGCGCCGATCGCCGCCGCTTCGTCCGGATGGTCGAGTACCCGGGCGATCACGTCGGCGACGGCTCCGGGGTCGCGCGCCGGGACCAGCCAGCCGCCGCTCACGCCGTGGTCGATGAAGTCCTCCGGTCCGCCCCCTTGAAGGGCGAGTACGGGCGTGCCCTGGGCCATGGCCTCCGTGTACACGAGCCCGAAGGCCTCGTCCCGGCTCGGCAGGGCGAAGAGCTGCGCGCGCGCCATCATCGCGAGGACTCGGGCGTGTTGCAGCCGGCCGACGAAGTGCACGTCGGCCGCCACGCCCTCGGCTCTCGCCTGCTCCTCGAGCGCGCGTCGCAGGGGTCCTTCTCCGACGATCGCGAGCTGGACCCGCCGGCCGTCGCGGCGCAGCTTGCCCACGGCGGCGATGAGGTCGCTCGTGCCCTTGCGCTCGATCAACTGGCTCACCGTGAGGACGAGCGGCTCGCCGGGGAGGTAGTCGGACGCCGGCGCGACCTGAGTCTCCAGCCCGGTGGTGCCGTTGAGCACGACCGAGAGCCTCTCGGGCGCGACCACGCCGTCGAGAAGGCGGGCGACGACGCTGGAGTTCGCCATGACGCCGTCGGCTCCGCCGAGCGTCTGCCGGGCGCGGCTCCCTGCCGCTCCGCCGCGGCACAGGTGCTGGTAGACGTCGGCGCCGTGGACCGTGATCACGAGCGGCACACCGAGGTCGGCCGCCAACCGCTGCGCGAGCGCGCCGTCGGGCAGCGCCTGGTGCGCGTGCACGAGGTCGTACCCGGCCGACCGCGCCGACGGCAGCCGGCGCACCGTGTGATAGGCGAGGTCGCCCAGACGATCGAAGAGCAGCCGTCGCGGCGGTTGCAGGACGCGAGGGTACTCGGCGGTGACCCCGTCGAGCACCGCCTCGCGCGGCTTCCGGCCGCGGCGCCGCTGACGCTCACTTCGCCAGAGGACTCGCGGCGCCCAGGGGGTCGGGGAGAGAACGTGTGATTCGACGCCGAGAGCCTTGAGCGCCAGGACCTGCTGGTGGACGAAGAGATGGCGTTCGGCCTCGGGCCAGGGATACATGTGCGAAACGACGAGGACCCTCACGGGCTGCGCCTCCCGCCGCGCGCCGGCCATATCGGCGCACCGGGGCGCGCGTCGGCGCGAACGTGAGCTCCATCCATGCGCCCTATCTTACATGCTCCGGGGAGGCCGGCGGCCCCCTTGAAAGCGCACGCCGCCGCGCGTCTTCACCAGGCTCCCGGCCGGTTGTGCTCTCATGCGCTGGTGGAGGATACTGCCCGAGACCACGGCCTGCTCGACGAGCAGGTGCGAACAAGGCGGGTCTGCCCAGTGCGTACAGTCAGTCGAGCCTACCAGCCAGGCGACGAGACCCAGATCAACCGGCTCTACCTCTCCCTCACGGGCAGGGACCGGACGCCCGAGGAGTTCGCCTGGGAGTGGGTTGATACGTGGGCCGGGCAGGGGAGCATGAACCT
>CAYTRM010000183.1:0-6074 GCA_964440225.1 uncultured Thermoleophilia bacterium
TGTAGGAAATGGCTGCAGGGTCGCTCGTTCGAGGGTGAGCGGACGTCGTGTAGACCTATGCCTGCGGGCGTGACCAGGCTCGTTGCGTCGCCCAACAACCTGCTCAACATGCGCGAGTCCGCTTGACGACTGCAAGCCGGGGATAGCGCGAGCACTTCAGACCGACAGCCGACAGAACCTTCGGCTGGCCCCTGGCTCATCAGAGTGTCGCGATGGTCACCGTGATTGTCTCAGGATCGCCGAGGCGATGCAGCGCCCACTTCTGAACATAGACCGTTCCGACGACCAGCGGTTGGTCAATCGTCGACTCCTCGAAGCGCACCGCGTTCTTGGTCTCCTTCGCGCGGCGCAGCGTCACCTGCAGCGGCTCCATTGCATGTCATCCTTCCACTCGGTCATGGCGGCGAACGCCGGCAGCCTATCAGGGGAGAGGGGCGATTCTGCCCGGCCGCGGCTGGCGCCGGCAACGGATTCAGCAGTGATTGTCCCTGGCCGCCTCGGAGGATCATCGCGAAGCGCTGTACCGAGACCCGATTGTCCACGCCTGGAGTCCTGGAGCTGCGTCCTCGGCAGGGCGTATCCTAGGTAGTGGGTTCCGGTCGACTGTGGTCGTAGCTCACACGGTGGTCGGCGGCGACCTGCCGACTGAGAAGGGAAGGGCCATGATGGCTGAGGGCATCGGCGAGAGCCGAATCCATACGGAGTTCCTGGGGATTGCGGACCTGTTGCGAGGTCAGTTGCGCGTGCCCGTCTATCAGCGTGCCTTCGCATGGGGGGCCGAGCAGGTCGAAGAGTTCTGGCACGACCTCTCTGCCGCAATCGGCTCCGACGCGCGTGAGTACTTCCTCGGCACAGTGGTGTTCACCGCCGGGGGCGTTCAGCACGAGAGGCTGATCATCGATGGACAGCAGCGTCTGGCCGCAACGGCCATGCTCTTGGCAGCTGCCAGAGAGCTGTACATGGAGCACGGCGAGGAGAGAGCCGCGACAAGCATCGGCGGCGACTTCCTGGCCTCGTACAACATTAAGACCAAATCGGACGAGCCTCATCTCACGCTGAACAGTGAGGACGAGCACTACTTCAGGCAGGTTGTCGTCGAAGGACCAGGCGGTGTTGTGCCTACGCCCGCGGGCCCATCGCACCTGAGAATCCAGGAGGCCTACAAGTGCCTGTCCGGCTCGCTCCGCAATGCCGTCATCGGCGCGGGTACGCGATGGGAGGTCGTGCTTGTTGAGTGGGTGGAGTTCCTGAGCAAACGAGCGCGCGTCATCGCCGTCGATGTGCCCAGCGAGGCCGATGCGTTTCTCATCTTCGAAACGCTCAATGACCGCGGGCTAGATCTGACGATTGCCGACATGCTCAAGAACTACCTCTTCGGCCTCGCTCGACGCCGAATCGACACGGTGCGCACGAGCTGGCTAGCCGCGACGAGCATCCTTGAGAAGTCGACTGACGAGCGGGTGCTGATCGCGTTCTTGCGCCACTACTGGAGTTCGGTCAGGGGTCTCGTCCGCGAGCGGGACCTCTACAAGAGCATCCAAGCCGAGGTCCGGAGCGAAGGCCAGGCCGTGGAGCTGTCCGCGAAGCTTCGCACTGCTGCGGTCCAGTACGACGCGCTGCTCAGGGTCGATGCTGAATTCTGGACCGCGCACGGGCCATCTGCGAAATCCAATATGGAGATCCTTCTCAGCCTCGGCCTTGAGCAGTATCGGCCGCTCATGCTCTCGGCCATGCAGCACTTCTCGCAGAAGGAACTGGAGCGCCTCACCCGCGCGCTCGTGTCCTGGTCCGTCCGCGGACTCGTGGTCGGTGGCCTTGGCAGCGGCACGTGGGAGAAGGTCTACTGTGAAGCGGCCAAGCGGATTCGCGCCGGCGACATCAAGCGAGCCGCCGAGGTCTACGATCTGGTCGCGTCGATCGTCCCGTCAGACGATCGATTCGAGTCGGCTTTCAAGGAGATCGCTCCTAAGACCAAGCTCGCACGGTACTTGCTTCTGGCCAGCGAACGTGGCCATCTGAACGAGAGAGAGCCGTACTACGTGCCAAATGCCAATGCCAGCGAGGTGAACCTCGAGCACGTGCTTCCGCAGAATCCGCGAGACGGGGAGTGGCCGGCATTCCAGCCCGACGAACTCCAGCAGTGGTCGCAGCGCCTCGGCAACATGGTGCTCTTGGCTCGCTCCAAGAACGCGAAACTCGGCAACAAGCCCTTCGCCGTCAAGAAGCCCGAACTGGCAGCCGCCAAGTTCCACTTCACGAAGTCGGCGGCTCAGTCCTCTGATTGGACACCAGAGGCAATCGCGGATCGGCAGCGGCAGCTCGCAGCTCTCGCGCCGACGACATGGCCGTCGAGACCGTGACCGAGCGGCACTCGCGGGTTCTGACGTGCGGGCGACATGCGATGATGCGGGGCAGGCCATGGGCGTCGCTGACGCGAGGCTCCTGCCTACCCGAGGAGGAGGCACGCCCGGTCCGCTGTTCGCACGAAGACCTAAAGGAACTAGCGCGGTGAAGCATGCCTCTTGAGAACAACTACGACGCCACCTTCGCGGCTGGGCTTGCCCTGCAGGAGAAGCAGATCCAGCAGAGCTATCGCCCTGTGATCGGCGTGCACAAGTGGTTCGCCCGGCGGCCGGGCACGCTGTTCCGCAACCTGCTCCTGTCCGAATACAACGGCGACATTCCGCTGCGCGACTCCTACTACCGCTCGCATCGGCTGGGGGGCGTTATCGCCGACCCCTTCATGGGCGGCGGTACGCCGCTGATCGAGGCCAATCGCCTGGGTTTCGACGTCATTGGAAGTGACGTCAACCCGATGGCCTACTGGATCGTGCGTCAGGAGCTCTCGCCGGTCGATGGTGATCACCTGGCCGTGACTGCAGAAGCCGTCGCCAGCGAGGTCGCCCAGGAGATCGGCGGTCTTTACCGCACAACCTGCGAGGTGTGCGGCGCCGACGCGCTCGTCAAGTATTTCCTCTGGGTCAAGCTGGCGAAGTGTCCCGATTGCGGTGAGAGGGTGCCGCTGTTCCCCGGCTACCTGCTAGCCGAGAACGTGCGCCACCCGAGGTGGGTGTTCGCTTGCTCTGCGTGTCGTCAGCTTGTGGAGCTCGATGAACGACCTCCCAAGGGAGCGAGCGTTCCTTGCCCGCACTGCGGCGGTGCGGTAGGGGGCACGGGTCCGGCGCGGCGTGGCCACGTGCCCTGCAGCCGATGCGGACACGACGTCGCCTACCCTGAGAGCTGCGCAACGCCCCCCGAGCACCAGATGTGGGCGCTCGAGTATCACTGCGAGCGCTGCAAGCCGACTCACAAAGGGCGCTTCTTCAAAGCCCCGAGTGCCGCTGACCTTAGGCTCTACGAGTCGGCGCGGAGCAGACTGGAACGCGCGCCGGCGCTCGTGATTCCCGAGCAGGCCATCCCCGAGGGGGATGAGACCACCCGGCTCCTGCGCTGGGGCTACTGGCGCTACCGCGACATGTTCAACGATCGTCAGCTTCTCGGCCTCGCGACGCTGCTTCGGCGCATCCGTGATGTCCCCGACGAGGCCGCGCGAGAGGCCTTGCTCACGGTGTTCTCGGACAGCCTGCGCTACCAGAACATGCTCTGCCGCTACGACACCTATGCGCTCAAAGGACAGGACGTCTTCTCGGTGCACGGCTTCCCTGTCGGCCTTGTGCAGTGCGAGGCGAATCTCCTAGGCATCCCGCGCGTCGGGTCGGGCGGCTTCTCGCATTTCGTTGAGAAGTACCTTCGGGCCAAGGCCTACTGCCGGGCGCCTTATGAGAGCCGCAGAGACGGCGCGCGTAAGCGACGGGTGACCATTCCTGGTGAGGAGATCGCGGCAGACATGGTTGACCGCTACCCCGCGGGCAATCGTGGTGAGGCCTGGCTGGCAGCCGCCCCTGCGACCCATCGCCCTCTTGCCCCCAGCTCTCTCGACGGCGTCTTCACTGACCCGCCCTACTTCGCCAACGTCCAGTATGCGGAGCTCATGGACTTCTGCTACGTGTGGCTGCGTCTGGGCCTCAAGGACGAGCATGCTGAGTTCAGGCCGGAGAGCACCCGGTCTGCCGAGGAGCTCACCGGCAACGTGACGGCAGGCCGTGATCTCGCGCACTTCACCGAGGGACTCGCCCGCACCTACGCTCACTACGCCGCCGCCCTCAAGCCGGGCGCTCCCTTCGTCTTCACCTATCACCACAACGAGCTGCTTGCCTATGCGCCTCTCGTCGTGGCCGTCCTTGACGCCGGAATGGTCTGCACGACCGTGCTGCCAGCCCCGGCCGAGATGAGCGCGTCACTTCACATCAACGGCACCGGCTCATCGATCATCGACAGCGTCTTCGTGTGCCGGCGCAGCGCCGGAGTCGCGCTCGCAGAAGAGGAAACAGGGGAGCGCCTGGTGAATGACAGCAGGCAGATGGCAGCCGCCGGAGTGCGCGTGAGCAGTGGCGACATTCGCTGCTTGGCAAACGGTCATCTCACGCTGTTGGCGATCGCGACGCTTCACCAGGGCTGGGAAGCGGAGCGAGGGATTGAGGCACGGCTTACTGATGCGAAGGACATGCTCGTGGCGCTGCAGGCTCGGCTCGAGGACGCGCTGGACCCGGCGTCGGTGCTCGCCGCGCTCTCGTCCGACTCGCACGAGCCGCTCGCGCTCTTCTGAGGCGCCGTGATGAGGCAGGCCTACCAAGCAACCGCTGCGGAGATCGCCGACGATCTCGAGTCATTCGTGAACGCCGTCTACGAGAGTCTCGAGTCTCAGTTCCTCGTACTTCCCAAAGGACCAGTCTTCATCGAGTACTTACGCTTTCAAGAGGCGTACGAGGTACTCAAGCGGGCAACCAGGGACTTCCGTGAGCTGACGCCCCCAGCCGTGTGGGACGCGCTTCTGGCGGACAGCCTCACCTTGGTCGTCCTGCGCTCGATCCTCGGCATGTCCGCCCCGGAATGGGCGGAGCTGGCCGCAGCCGACTCGCAGCTAGCAATCAGTCAGGGCTTTGCCCGCTCACTGGACGGGAGTGTGCGGCGCGACCGCGAGTACCTGGCCCGTCTGAACTCTCGTGGCGCGGCGACTCTGCAGCGCGTGGAAGCGATGGTGGAGACCGCCTGCGGCCACATCGTCGCCGGCGTCACCGAACGTGCTCCTGACACGCTGCACCGCCTCGACAAGGCCGACACGGCCGAGGGGCTTGAGTCGGTACGCCGGGCGGCCGACCATCACATCCCCTACTCGATGCTGCTCTACGAACGCTTCCTCGGTCGACCGTTCGCAAGTCACAGGGACGCCGTGTCTGAGCTGGTGGGAGATGTCATGGAGAGCGCGGTCGAGGCCGAGCTGAGCGCGCACGGGGTCTCCTTCCGCAAGACGAAGCGCGCCGAGCGTGTCCCGGGTCTTGACCAGGCGCCGGACTTCATTACTCCCGATGAATACTCACCTGCCGTTGTCATCGAGGCCAAGATCACGAACGATGACGGCACGGCGCGTGACAAGTTCACGCGCATCATCCATCTGAAGGAGCAGAGCCTGGCCCGCATCCAGCAGGGGAAGCCAGGGTTCGAGGTCATCGCATGCATCGATGGTCGCGGGTTCGGCATCAGGCGAGAAGACATGAGGCGCTTGCTCGTCGCTGTCGACGGCAAGGTGTTCACACTCGCCACGCTGCGCGATCTCGTGACTCACAGCGGGTTGTCGGCCTTCGCCACCCGCCGGCCGTCCTCAGAGGGACCGGCCTCCGCCTGATTCCAGTCGGCTTGAGGTCGGCGATGCGCCGGCGGAGCCTGCAAAGTGCCTGCACGGGGCCTTGGTCTTGCGTCCGGACACGTCTCTAAGACCTCTGCCTTGGCGTCTTGTGTAGTAGTTTTGCAGTACTCTACGCCAAAGACCTCGTGAGCCTTGCGCTGAGGCCTCGATCTGGTTTCGGAGGAGTGGGAGGGCATCGTGGTTGAGGATCCTGCGCTCACCGTATTGTTGGAGGACCTGCGAATCGCGTGGGAGGACTGGCACTCGGCGGAGAAGCCCTCCCTGCCAAGATGATGTGAGACGATCATGACCGAGGAACTACTGAGCATGA
>CAYTRM010000184.1:0-1280 GCA_964440225.1 uncultured Thermoleophilia bacterium
ACGTCCTGGCCGTCGACGAGGACGCGGCCGGCGCCCACGTCGTAGAAGCGCGGCACGAGGTTGGTGAGCGTCGTCTTGCCGCACCCCGTGTGGCCGACGAGCGCGAGGGTGCGCCCGGCCGGGACCTCGAGGCCGACGCCCTGCAGCACCGGCCGGCCTCCGTAGCTGAACCAGACGTCGTCGAAGGTGACGGCGCCGGCGGGGCCCGCCGGCCCGGCGCCCTCGTCCGCCGGCGTCCCGAGCGGCCCGGCCAGACGCTTCGCGTCCGGCCGCTCCGTCATCTCGAGCGGCGAGTCCAGGACTTCGTAGACCCGCTCGCCGCTCGCGATCGCCCGCTGCGCCAGGCCGGTCAGCCAGCCGATCACCTGGGCCGGGTAGACGAGCATCATCAGGTAGCTGTAGAAGGCGACCAGCGCGCCCAGGCTCAGGCTGCCGTCGATGACCTGCCTCCCCCCGTAGTAGAGGAGGACGGCCACCGCCAGATTGGGGATGAACGCGATCAGCGGGATGTAGACCGCCCGGGTGCGCGCCGCCGCGACGCTCGCCTCGAACACTTTGTAGCTGCGGCTGCTGAACTTCTCGAGCTCGTCGTCCTCGCGCGCGAAGATGCGCACGATGCGGCTCCCGACCACGTTCTCCTCGGCGGCGGCGGTGACGTCGGCGATCTTTTGCTGCACGTCCTTGAGGATCGGCTGCAGGCGCCGGCTGAAGCGCACCGTCACGAGCAGCAAGAAGGGCATGAACGCCAGCGAAACGAGCGCCAGCTCCCAGTCCATCACGAAGAGGATCACGGCGATGGCGATCATCATCACGATGTTCGTGGCGAAGAAGACGATGCCGTAGCCGAGGAACATGCGCACGTTCTGGACGTCGCTCATGACCCGGCTCATGAGCTGTCCGGTGGGCCAGCGATCGAAGTAGCCGAATGATTGCCGCAGCAGGTGGCTCCACATGCGGTTGCGCAGGTCGTACTCGATGCCGAGGCTCGCCTTGCCGCTGGCGAGCCGCCGCCCGACGGCGACCACGAAGCGGACCGAGGCGATGCCGAGGAGGGCGAGGCCGTAAGTGACCAGCAGCCCGGTCTCGCCGCCGATGAGGACGTTGTTGATCGTGAGCTGGATAATGCGCGGCACCAGAAGCCCGAGCCCCATCTGGGTGAACGCGAGCGTGAAGCCCACGAAGGTGAGCCACTTGTAGTCGCCGAGCAGCTTGACGATGCGCCAGAAGGTTCTCATCTGCGGGTGAGCTTACCCGGAGGCTAACCGGGTGCGGCGTGTGCC
>CAYTRM010000184.1:1380-5978 GCA_964440225.1 uncultured Thermoleophilia bacterium
CGTGTACTTGACGGCATTGTCCAGCAGGTTGATCCACACGAGCCTCATGACGGCCTCGTCCGCGAGGGCGGGAGGCAGGGCCGACACGAGCCACTCGATCTCACGCTGCGGCCCGTCCGGCCGCACCACGTCGATCGCCTCCGCCGCCACCCGCTCCATGTCGACCATGGTCCGTTTGATGTCGCTCCGGCCGATCCTCGAGAACTCGATCAGGTCGTCGATGAGGTGTCCCATGGTGGCGACGGCGGCGTCGATGCGCCCGAAGCAGTGACGCTGCTCCTCGCTCAGGTCGCCGCCGGTCTCCTCGCGCAGGAGGTGGGCGAAGCCGCTCACGTGCCGGAGCGGCGCTCGCAGGTCGTGAGAGACCGAGTAGCTGAACGCCTCGAGCTCCTCGTTGGCGGCCTCCAGCTCGGCGGTCCGCTCCTGCACCCTGCGGTCGAGCGAGACGTTGAGCTCAGCCAGCTCGGCCTCTGCGAGCACCCTGTCGGTGACGTCGGCGGTGAAGCCGAGATAGCGGTCGCCGGGCAGCTCCACGGCGGAGATAGACCACCAGCGCGTTTCTCCGGACTTGGTGGTGAAGGGGACTTCGCCGGTGGAGTGCCCGCTCGTGAGCAGTCGTTCGAAGTGCCGCCGGCCTACCTCACGTGACTCCGCCGGCAACACATCTGCGATGCTCATCGACAGGAGCTCGGACTCCTCGTATCCGGTGGTCCGGCACGCCTCGGGGTTGATCTGCAGGTAGCGACCGGTCGCGTCGGTGACGAACACGCCGTACGGCGCAGTCTCCACGTAGCTGCGCCACATCTCCTCGCTCTCTCTGAGCGAGAGGATCGCCGTCTCGCGCTCCGTCACGTCATCGTAGATGGAGACGATCTCGCCGCTCGGCAGGCGGAAGACGTGGTTCTCGTAGTAGTTGGCGTACTGCTCGTCGACGTAGATGGTCGCCGGGTGCCGGGCGGGTTCGCCGGTCTGCCAGACGCGCTGGAAGACGGGGATAAGGCCGTAGTCGTCGATGGTCGGGCGCAGGTCGCGCAGCGACCTGCCGACGACCTCGTCGTGCGCCTTGCCCTCCATGGCGAGACCGGCGGCGTTGAAAAAGCGGACGATGTAGTCGCCGCCGCTCGAGCCGTCGCCGCGTACCTCGTAGATGGCGCAGCCGCTCGGCATCACGTCGAAGACGCCACGCAGGAGGGCTTCGCCCGCGTGCCGGGCCTCATCCTTGCGGCGGGCCTGCGTCACGTCGTCGAACGAGATCACCACCGCGGCCACGCGGCGAGCGCCGGCGTCACCCTCCCAGACCGGCTCCGTGTTGACGGACACCCAGCGACGCTCGCCGTCCGGCCGCGTCAGGCTCATGATGAAGCCCGCGCAGGCCTCCCCGGTCGCCAGCGTGCGCATCGACGGGTGGTCTTCGCTCGGGAGTGGCGTGCCGTCCTCGCGAGTGACCTGCCAGTCTCGGCTCACAGAGGTCTCGCCGACCGCTTCCTCGGCCGAGATGCCGAAGATGCGCTCGGCCGCCGGGTTCCACGTCAGGATGCGACCGGACGCCTCCTGCAGGATCACGCCCTCGTGAAGGGTGGAGACGACGGTGTCATGCAGCGCCTCCTGCTTTCGGGCGTGCTGCCCGAGCCGGTCGAGCAGCGCCTTCTGGTCCGCGAGCACGTCGAGCAGCCGGTCGACCTCGCGGGCGGTGCGGTCCCGGCCAAGGAACTGCGACGGCGGGACGGCGCGGGTATTGCGGTACAGGTTGCCCCCGTGGATGACGACCGGATGCGTCAGGATGACATCACGGACGACCTCGGCGGGGAGGGCGCGCTGGTCGTAGTGGAAGATGGCGAGGCAGTCGTGCTCCGGCAGGAACTCGTGAAGCATGTCTTCGAACTCGATGAGCGCGCCTTCGCGGTGCTCACCGAGCACCCAGAGCATTTCACCGGCCACGCGCAACGCGCGGAACCCGGCGGCCTTTGCCGCTTTCGTCGACGCGGCGATGAAGGCGAGCAGGCGGCCGGGGTCCAGGCCGCCGTCCGCGCTGAAGGCGGTCCGGTCGGCGATGGTGAGAAGGGCTCCGGAGTCGAGCGCGCCCGTCGTATCCAGCCCGTCGCGCCGCAATGCCTCGATCACGACGTTCGTTGTCGGTGCATCCGCGAGGTACACGCACCGCTGGCCCTGTTGGAGTCCTGAGATGAAGAACTGCTTGACGGCGGCGAGCCGCTCTGACTCCGTCTCGTAGATCAGGCAGAGGTGTTCGTGCGGCCGCAGCGACATGACGGCGTACTCCAAGCCCTCCGTGCCCGCCCCGGCGTCCCTGAGCCCCTGTTCGTCGCTCGCGTCGATCATCTCCAGACAGCCCTCCAAGGAACCGACACACTCCCCGCTGGTTGCGTTTACCCACGCCGGAGGAATCGAATCGGCCGTCCGCCGCCCTGCGGCGCCGCGCACGGCCCGGACGGGCTTCGCATGGCTCCCGGGCCGGCGCTCTTCCGGCAGCGGGCCGCGGACGGGGTAGACTTGGCGGCGATGGCTGACGACCCGGCAGAGACCACCCAGACGACCCCGCCCGGCGGCGTGTCCGACTCCCCGGAGTGGTCCTCCGCCACGCTGCTCGCGGAGTCGGCGGCCGACCGCGCCGCGCGCTACATCCGCTCGCTGATCTTCTCCGGGCAGCTCCGGCCAGGCGACCGGCTGCCGCCGGGGCGCGATCTCGCCGCGCGACTCGGCATCTCACGCGTCACCCTTCGCTTGGGGCTGAAGGCGCTCGAGGCTACCGGGTACCTCAAGACGAGCAAGGGCGCGTACGGCGGGTCCCGCGTGAGTGACATGGACACGCTGCTCCGCTGCTGGACGGACTGGATGCGCTGGAACTCGGCCGACCTCGACGACATCTTCGAGTTCAGGACGACGGTCGAGACGCGCATCGCGGCGCTGGCGGCCGAGCAGCGCTCGGCCGAGGAGCTGCGCCGCATCGAGACGGCGGACGCCATGTACCGCGAGACCCGCGATTCGCTGTTCCGCTGGGACGTGGAGTTCCACGACGCGCTCGCCCTGGCGGCGCACAGCCCGCGTCTCGAGACCGCGATGATCGCCGTCCGGGGAGAGCTCTTCCTGCCGGTGGAGCAGGCGCTCCACGAGCACCGCGCCGAGGACGTGCACGCGTTTCACAAGTGGATCATCGCGGCGGTGCGCGACCGGGACGCCGCTCGAGCCGCCGAGACGATGCGCGAGCACATCGCCGACACGCGGCAGATGGTGCACAGGGCTCTCGCCGCGTCCGAGGGCGCTTAGCGCGATCGGGCGCCGGCCCGGCGGCTCAGCACTCCGGCGGCTC
This sequence comes from uncultured Thermoleophilia bacterium, assembly GCA_964440225.1. Lineage (GTDB taxonomy): Bacteria > Actinomycetota > Thermoleophilia > UBA2241 > UBA2241 > CAIXSE01. The sequence goes on from CAYTRM010000184.1 coordinate 4,706, forward strand.
AGTATTCCGCCGGCACCTCGAAGAAGAGCGCGACGGCCGGGTGCTCGTCGTCCGGGTTGCCCCACGAGTGCGGGTCGGCGGGCGAGTAGCTTATGGTGTCGCCGGCCCGCAGAGTCGTGCTGCGCTCGCCGAAGCGGAACTCGACCGTCCCTTCGAGCACCGTCGCCATGACCAGGTCGCCGGCGTGGGACCAGGGCTCCGGACCCGGCGAGCCGCCGGGCGCGATGTGGGTCTCGATCACCTGCGCGCGGCGCTCCGAACGCGGCGAGAGCATGTAGTTGACGACACCCTCGCCGCCGAAGTAGGCGCCCTCGAGATCACCGCGTCGGACCACATTGCTCTCGGGCGCGCCGACCGTCTCGAAGAGCGCCGACATGCTGATGCCGAGCACCTCGCAGATGCGGTACAGCGAGCCTATCGACGGTGAGGTCTCACCCCGCTCCACGGCGCTGACGAAGGACTTGGTGAAGCCGGCCTGGCCGGCGACGTCGTCGAGCGTCAGGCCGCGCGCCCGCCGCGCCTCGCGAAGACGCCCGCCCACGAGCTTGGCCGGCCAGCGCTCGGCCGGCTGGCCTGCGTCCGAGGGGTTGCGGGGTGTGGCTGCGGGCATCGTCCCGCACTGTAGCTGAGGCGGACGGAGCCGTCAAAGCGCGGCGAGAAGAGGCGCTTTTGCAGGAGTGTCCTGTATTACTTGACTTCTGACCACCTCTGATGGAAAGTGGCGTTCCGGGCGCTGCCGTTGCTTCGCGTCGCCCGCCCACCGACATCGCACGTACTGGAGGAAGGATGAGCGAGCCGCGCAAACGCTCCTGGGCGGAACCCTTCAAGATCAAGATGGTCGAGCCCCTCAAGATGACCACGCGCGAGGAGCGCGAGGCCGCGATCCGCGAGGCCGGCTACAACACGTTCCTCCTGAGGAGCGAGGACGTCTACATCGACCTGCTCACCGACTCCGGCACCAGCGCGATGAGCGACCGCCAGTGGGCCGGCATGATGCTCGGCGACGAGGCCTACGCCGGGAGCAGAAACTTCTACCACCTGGAGGCGGCCGTCCAGGACACCTATGGATACAAGTACCTGGTGCCGACCCACCAGGGCCGCGGCGCCGAGCACCTGCTCAGCCGGACGCTGATCAAGCCGGGCGACGTGATCCCCGGCAACATGTACTTCACCACCACCCGCCTGCACCAGGAGCTGGCCGGCGGCCGCTTCGTCGACGTCATCATCGACGAGGCGCACGACCCGGCGGACACGCACCCCTTCAAAGGCGACG
>CAYTRM010000185.1:0-5975 GCA_964440225.1 uncultured Thermoleophilia bacterium
CGAAAGCCCTTGGCGTCGATCACGTCGAGCGCGTAGCGGACGAGGGCGAACTGCAGCATGACGAGATCGCCCTTGAGGTAGGCGAAGCGCGAGCCGCTCACCTTGGCGCCTCGCTCCATGTCGATGACGTCGAGGGCGAGACCGAGGTCGAGGTGGTCCTTGGGCTCGAAGTCGAACCGCGGCGGCTCGCCGACGAGGCGCAGCACCACGGAGTCCTCTTCGCCCCCGTCGGGGACGTCGGCGAGCGGGATGTTGGGGAGCTCGAGGAGCATCACGTTCAGGCGTTCTTCGGTCTCGGCGAGCGCCGCCTCGTGCTCCTTGATCGCGTCGCCGAGCGTGCGCATGGCGGCGATCGCCTCGGCGGCGTCGCCGCCGGCCTTTTTGACGACGGCGATCTCGTCGCTGGCGCGCTTGCGCTCGGCGCGCCGGCTCTCCACCTCCGTGAGCAGCTCGCGGCGCCGGCTCTCGACCGTGAGGAACTCGTCGAGCGGCGACGTGGGCTCGCCCCGGCGCTCCAGGGCCCTGCGGACCGCGTCCGGGTCGGTGCGCACCATCTTGACGTCGAGCATCGTCACTCCTCGCGGTCGGTTCGGTCGTGACGCACATGGTACCGCACGGGGCGGACCCCGGCGCGTGGTCGACCTTTCGTGCGTGCGCGTGCTACGCTGCCGTCACCGCACACGCTCGCGCCTCGTGCGCGCCCCACGGAGGAGCCGGTCCATGCGCAACACCACGTCCCGCCCCGTTCCACGCCCCCTCGTCGTCCTCGTGCTGGCGCTGGCGCTCGTCGTCGCGGGCCTGCTCGGAGCGGGCGCCGCCGCGGCGGAGTCGCAGGAGCCGGTCGCCGAACCGGTCGTCACCGGCGAGTCGTCCTCGCCCGAGCCGACGGTCATCACCTGCGGCCTCTCCCGGGCGACGGTCGTGTTCGGTGACTCCGTCACGGCCCGCGGCGTGGTCACGCCGGCCGCGCAGGGCGTCGAGGTCGCCGTCTCCCTGGGCGGCGCCGACGTGGCGACCGCGGTCACCGACGACACCGGCGCCTACTCCGCGGCCTTCAAACCTCACCGCGGCGGCTCGGTCGTGGCGCGCGTCGTCGCCGACGGCACGACCGCCGAGCCGCTGGCTCTGGCCGTCAAGCCCAGAGTGACGGTGACGCGGGGCGCCGCGGTGCCCTTCTTGAAGACGCGGTTCGTCGTCAAGGTGGCTCCACTCGCCTACGACGGCGTCGTCACCGCCCGCGTCTCCCACCGTGGCGCCGCGGCGGGGACGTACCGGGTGCGCGTTCGCAACGGTCGCGCCGTCTTCAGGATCCCTCTGCGCGGCATCGACTGGTTCACGGTCACCTTCGCTCTGCCGTCGGACGGCGGCCTCGCTGCGCGCAGCGCGCAGAAGAAGGTCGACGTGAACTGGCGCCGGCTCACGGTGGGCTCCAGCGGCGCCCACGTCAAGGGCATGCTCACGGGGCTCGTGCGGCTCAAGATCCGCGTGCCCGGCATGAGCACCCGGTTCAGTTCCCGTACCCGCGACGCGGTCGTGGCCTTCCAGAAGGCCTACCGGCTGCCGCGCACCTACGTCTTCGCCTACGCCGACTGGCGCAAGCTCGACGGCGCCAGGCCGGTCAAGCCGCGATACGCATCGCCCGCCGTGCACATCGAGGTGGACAAGACTCGCCAGATCCTGATGATCGTCCGGAGCGGCAAGGTCTCGGGGCTCATCGCCGTCTCCACCGGCGCGACCGGCAACACCCCCGAGGGCGCCTTCCGCATCCAGCAGAAGCACCCGTACACCTCCACCTTCTCCGGCGGCGGCATGCTCTACCGCACCATGGGGTTCCTCGGCAACTTCGCGATCCACGGCTGGGTGCCGGTGCCGCCGTATCCCGCCAGCCACGGCTGCGTGCGCGAGCCGATGTGGGTGGCGCAGTGGGTGTACGGCCAGTCGTGGGTGGGCGAGCGCGTCTACATCTACCGCTGAGCCGCCCTTCGCGGTGATCGGCACGCCGCGCTGAGCAGCGCCCGGTCGCCGCGCGGCCCTCAGCGTCGCGCGGCCGGGGCTCCCGCGTGAGCGCCGCCGGCCACCAGACCCAGCACGGCGAGGCCGGCGGCCAGCGTGGACTCGGCCGCGTCGTCGCGGTCGGGAGTGAAGGACGTGACCGTCACGGCGACGATGTCGAAGCGCGCCATGACGAGCTCGATGACCTCCAGCAGCTGAGCCGCCGTGAAGCCGCCGGGTGTGGGGAAGCTGACGCCCGGAGCCGCCGCCGGATCGAGCACGTCGAGGTCGACGTGCAGGTGGGCGGCGGCCGGTCCGCCGGCGTCCGGCGCCGTTCTCGCCGCGAGCTCGTCGAGGCGCTCTCCGAGCAGCCGCGCGCGATCGCCGTCGCTGAGCTCGGCTCCGTTCACCACGAGCACGCCCGAGGCCGCGAGGGAGGCGGCCTCGCCGCGATCCAGTTCGCGGGCGCCGACGTGGAGGACGGCCGGCTCGGCCACCGGAGCGGAGCCGAGCGCCCCACTCACGGCCTCCCGGTAGGCGCGGCCGCACAGCATCGCCAGCGGCATGCCGTCGAGGTAGCCCGTCTCGGTGGTCGACGGCGTGTTGAAGTCGCCGTGCGCGTCGAGCCACACGAGGGCGGCCGCCGCGTCGTCCCCGCCGCGCCGCTGCAGGCCGGCGCGCACGCCGAGCGCGGCGTTGCAGTTGCCGGCCAGGACGAGCGGCAGCGACCCGTGGGCGCGCGCCGCGGCGACCTCCGCGGCCACGGCGTCGTTCACGGCGAGCACCGCCTGGAGCTCGTTCTCGTACTCCCCGTCGCGGCGGGCGGTCACGACGTCCACCTCGTGACCGCGGGCCTGCAGCGCTTCGGCGGCGCCGGCCTTGAGGTAGGCGGCCGGTCCGCGGCCGCTGCCCACCTCGGCGCGGCCGAGGTCGTACGGGACGCTGATGAGGGTGATGCGCACGCCGCTCACTCGGGGAGCACGGGGAGCCGCTTCTCGAGCGCCAGCATCTCGGCGCGCGGGGAGGCGGCGGCGAACCCGTGGCCGCGGTACAGGCGGAGCGAGGGGGCGTCGGCGGCGGGTACGTAGGCCGTCAGCCGCTCCAGGCGTCTGTCGATGGCCACGCCCTCGGCCCAGTCCAGCAGCTGGTTGGCGACGCCGCGGGCCTCGAAGGCCGGGTGCACGCAGATGCAGCGCACCGCGAGCGCCCCTTCGTCCGTCTCGACGGCCACGAAGCCGGCGAGGTCCGCGCCGGCCCGGGCGACGTACACATCGGCCCGGCCGAGCAGTCCGACGAAGTCGCCGGCGCGGTAGCGCTCCGGGTGCCCGGAACCCTCGGCCAGCGGGTGCAGGGTCTCTTCGGCGAGCAGGACGAGCATGCCGTGGTCGTCGTCTCGCGCTGCCTGGATGTCGCACTTGATCCGGTCCACGGTCAGCCTCCTGCCTGTGGGGTCTGGTCGGCCGTCGCCGCCCGGGGCATCTCCGCGGAGATCATGGAGCGGATCACGCCGAGCGTGAGGAGGAGCCACAGCAGCCCGAAGACGGCGAGGACCTGGCTCTGGTAGAAGGAGAAGAACTCGCCGACGAGGATGCTCACCAGCGCGCCGCGCTCGAACCACCCGAACGCTCGCAGCTTGGAGCGCCGCCAGTTCACGATGCCGAGGGCGACGAACGCGCCCGTGAGCACGCCCGAGATGAGGCCGCCGGTCTGGGCGAAGGTGAGCTCGGAGGGGCTCGTGTCCCCGACGAACGGAGCCAGCAGCGCGATCAGTGAGGTGCCGACGAACCAGCTGAAGACGACGCGCTTGAACCAGCGTCGCCGGATCAGGCCGCCGTAGACGCGGCGGAGCGCCTGCTTGGCCCGGAGCAGGGGGTTGGGCGACGCCTTCTTCGCCGGTTCCATGCCCTCGAGCATCTCGCGCAGTGCGAGCGCGATGGGGCTGGCCGGGTCGGCGCGGCGCAGCAGCCACAGCGCCTCCTCCTTCTCGGAGCTGTCCATGTCGCGCAGGACGGCCTCCTTGGAGATGTCGAAGGCGTTGACGAGGGCCGACTGCGGCGAGATGTTCTCCACGTTGCCGAGCCAGCGGAACAGGAAGAAGAGCACCACGAAGATCACGTAGATGATGGCGATCGTCGGCTGGAAGAAGTAGTCGTTGTCCGACGTGATGAACTTGCCCAGCTCGTCGATGAAGAGGCCGAAGCCGATGCCCGCCGAGAGGGTCGCGAGCTGGTTCCACAGGCGGCCCTGCATGGCCATGAACAGGACGAAGGCGATGAGCATCCCCACGCCGCCCCACATGAGGTGGGCGAAGTGGATCTTGCCGCCGCCGAGCTGCGGCCAGCCCGTGGCCGCCAGGATGGCGCGGACGAGCAGGATCGTGGCGACCGACGAGACGAAGAACAGCTCGAAATCGCGTACGGCGGTGACCCGGCGGACGAAGAAGGACCGGGACTCCGGCACGTGGATGTCGGTCTCCGCCGCCATTCGTCAGCTCCTCAGGCCGTCACACCGGATACGAGCCGAGCACCTTGACCCAGGCCAGCTTGCAGGCGAGGCACTTGAGCGCCTGCTCCATCGCGGCGTCGTCGCGCCGGCCCATGACGTCGATGAAGAAGATGTAGTCGCCGAGCCCCTGCCGCGAGGGCCTTGACTCGATCTTCGTGAGGTTGATGTAGCGGTGGGCGAACTCGTTGAGGATGAGCAGCAGGCTGCCCGGCTGGTCGTGGGCGATGCCGCAGACGATGCTGGTCTTGTAGTCGCTCTCGAGGTCCTGCGGCGCGGGGTCCCGGCTCAGATAGACGAACCGGGTGCGGTTCTCGATGGAATCCTCGATGTCGTCGCGGAGGACGACGCACTCGTACATCTCGGCGGCGAGCCTGGTGCCGATCGCCGCCCACGGCCTGTCGACCCGGCTGATCCGCCGCACGGCCTCGGCGGTGGAGTTGGCGGCCTCGTGCTCCACCCCGGGCGCGTGGGCGTCGAGGAACTGCCGGCACTGACCGTAGGCGTGCGGGTGGCTGATGATCTTGGTGAGCCGCTCGAGCTCGACCGGGCCACGCGCGATGAGCTGGTGCCGGATGGGGTGGATGACCTCGCGCACGATGCGGAGCTCCTCGAAGCCGAAGGCCAGGAGGTCGAGCGTGACCGCGACCGACCCCTCCAGCGAGTTCTCGATGGGCACCGCGCCGAGCGCGGCTTCGCCGTCGCGCACCGCGACGAGGACGTCGCGGATGGAGCCGTAGGGAAAGGGGTGGAGCTCGCCACTCGGCAGGTTGGCGAGCAGAGCCTCTTCGGTGAACGTGCCCTCCGGGCCCAGAAACGCCACCCTCTCGCTGCCGCCTGCCGCCACGGTCGCCGCCCTTCTCGTTCGGTACTGCGCTGGTACCCGTTAGGCTATCAGACGACGTTCGGCGGGCGGTCAGCCGGCGGGCGGTCCGTCGGCGGGGCGGCGCTCAGGCGGAGGTTCCCAGACGAACTCGGCGGTGTCGGCGGGGGAGGCCTCCCCCGCCGACCCGGAGCGGGGAGGCTCCGGTCGCGCGCCGCCGGGTACGGCGCCGCCGGCCGGCGGCGCCGGCAGGTCGGCGGTGACGTGGGGCGCCGGCTCGGGAGCCGGCGTGGCCGGGGGGCTGTCGAAGGGACGCGGCTCGGCTTCGGCGTCGGCCTGATCCGCGGGCGGATCGCCGGCGGCCGCGCCGCCCATGCCGGCCGGCGGCTTGTCCGCCGGCAGAGGGGCGCGCGCCGCGCGCGGGCCTTGTTCGCCGGCGGCGAGGGGCCGCGGCACCGCGGCCGCGACGACCTGGGCCTCTTCCGGCGAGAGGTCGCGGTCGGCGACGCCCTCGCTCAGGTGCTTGACGTAGATGCGCGCGAAGTCGCGCGCGGCGATGGCGCTGAACACGACGCCCGACCTGTACTGGTCGAGCAGCGCGAACGAGGCGCTCTGCTCGCCGCCGGCGTCGCGGAACGCGTCATAGCGCACGATGGCC
>CAYTRM010000186.1:0-5953 GCA_964440225.1 uncultured Thermoleophilia bacterium
CTGGCGCGGGTCGAACGCGTCCCGCAGCCCGTCGCCGACGAGGTTGAAGGCCAGCACCGTGATCATGATGCAGAGGCCGGGATAGAGGACGAGGTGCGGGGCCGAGAGGTAGTAGGGCTGGCCCTCGCTGATCATCTGTCCCCAGCTGGGCGTGGGGGGCTGGACGCCGAGCCCGATGTAGCTCAGCGTCGACTCGAAGAGGATCGTGGTGGCGATGCCGAGGCTGGTGTAGACGATGATCGGCGCCACCAGGTGCGGCAGGATGTGGCGGAACAGGATGCGCGGGCTGGTGCAGCCCGTGAGCCGCGCCGCGTCGACGAACTCCTTCTCGCGGATGCTGAGCACCTCGCCGTGGATCACGCGGGTCATGGGCGTCCAGTAGACGATGCCGATGACGAGCACGAGCACCCAGATGCTCGTCTTGTTGATGGCCGTCGACAGCGCGATGGCGAACAGGAAGATCGGGAACGCCATCATCACGTCGGTCATGCGCATGAGCAGGGTCTCGATCCAGCCGCGGAAGTAGCCGGCCGTGAGCCCGAAGATGACGCCGAGGACGAGGGCGAAGCCGTTGGCCAGCACGCCGACCGTCAGGGAGACACGGGCGCCGTACATGAGCCTGCTGAGCATGTCGCGGCCGAGCGGGTCCGTCCCCAGCCAGAACTCGCTGTTCGAACCCACCGGCATGCCCTGCATCGTCAGGCCCTCGGAGTACTGCTGCGTCGGGTCGTGCGGCGCGATCCACGGCGCGAACACGGCGATGAACACGAGGACGGCGATGATGACCAGGCCGAGGATGGCGAACTTGTCCCGGAGCAGGCGTCGCCAGATCTCGCCCCAGAGCGAGCGGTGCTCGACGAGCAGGGCGTCGGGGCTCCAGCCGGCGGCGCCGGCGGCCGAGGCGATCTCGGCGCCGGCGGTGGCGCCGGCCGGCGCCAGGCCCATCTCGGTCTCGGGCGTCAGCTCGCTCTCGCGGCGCCGCCGGCGGGCGTCGTGGTCGCGCTCGTCGGTCACGGCGTCTCACCTGCCTCGGGAGGGGTCTCCGCGACGACGGCAAGGTCGTCCTCGCCGGCGCGGATGTGCGGGTAGTCGGTCGCCGAGATGAGGTGGCAGGCGGCGTAGTGGCCCGGGCGCACCTCCGTGAGCTTGGGATCCTCGACGTCGCAGAGCCCGGGCTTCGCCGCCGGGCAGCGGGTGTGGAAGCGGCAGCCGCTCGGCGGGTCGACCGGCGACGGCACGTCGCCGGTGAGCACCACCGGGCGCCGCAACTCCTCGGCAGCCGGGTCGGGGATGGGCACGGCGCTGAGGAGCGCCTGCGTGTACGGGTGCATGGGCGTCTCGTAGAGCTCGGCGTTCTCGGCAAGCTCCACGATGCGGCCCAGGTACATCACGGCCACGCGGTCGGAGATGTGGCGGACGACCGAGAGGTCGTGGGCGATGAACAGGTAGGTCAGCCCGAACTCCCGCTGCAGCTTCTGGAGCAGGTTGATGATCTGCGCCCTGATGCTGACGTCGAGCGCGCTGATCGGCTCGTCGCAGACGATGAAGTTCGGCTCCACGGCGAGCGCGCGGGCGATGCCGATGCGCTGCCGCTGGCCTCCGCTGAACTCGTGCGGGTAGCGGTTCAGCGTGTTCGGGTTGATGCCCACCGTCTCGAGCAGCTCGCGGACCTTGGCCTTGCGCTCCCTCCGGGTGCCCATGCGGTGGACGAGGAGCGGCTCGCCGATGATGTCGGCGATGGTCATGCGGCCGTTGAGGCTCGCGTACGGGTCCTGGAAGATCATCTGCATGCGCTTGCGCTGCTGCCGCAGACGCTTGCCGGCGAGGTGGGCGAGGTCGCCGCCCTCGTAGAGGACTCGCCCCGTGGTCGGGCGGATGAGCTGCAGGATCGCGCGACCGGTCGTGCTCTTGCCGCAGCCGCTCTCGCCGACCAGGCCCAGCGTCTCGCCTCTCATGATCCGGAAGTCGAGGCCGTCGACGGCCTGCACGGCGCCGACCTTGCGCTGGAGGACGACACCGCTGGTGATCGGGAAGTGGACGCGCAGGTCCTCGACGGTGACGAGGGTGTCTCCGGACGGCGCGGCTGCGCGCTCGCTCGTCGGGACCCCGGCGCTCACGAGGGCACCCCGGCGGCGCCGCGCCGGCGCAGAACGTCGCGGCGGAAGCAGGCGGAGCTCCGGCCGTCGTCCGTCGGTTCGAGCTCCGGCACGGACTGCCAGCACGCGTCCTCGGCCAGGTAGCAGCGCGGTGCGAAGGCGCAGCCGGGCGGCAGGTTGGCGAGGTCGGGCGGCAGGCCGGCGATCGTCTCGAGGCTGTCGCGCCGCGGCTGGTTGAGGCGCGGCACGCTGGTGAGCAGGCCGATCGTGTACGGGTGGTGCGGGTGCGCGAAGAGCGGCTTCGCGGGGCCGCTCTCGACGATGCGCCCGGCGTACATCACGAGGATGCGCTCGCACATCCCCGCGACCACGCCGAGGTCGTGGGTGATGACGATGACGGCGGCGGAGTACTCGCGGCTGAGCTTCTTCATCAGGCGCAGGATCTGCGCCTGGATGGTCACGTCGAGGGCGGTCGTCGGCTCGTCCGCGAGCAGGAGCTTCGGGTTGCACGACAGGGCGATGGCGATCATGACGCGCTGGCGCATGCCGCCGCTGAATTGATGCGGGTAGTCCCTGATGCGGCCGGCGGCCTTGGGGATGCCGACCTCGCCGAGGAGCTCGATGGAGCGTTTGACGGCATCGGCATGGCTCATCCCGAGGTGCAGTTCCAGGCCCTCGGTCATGAGGCGCTCGATGCTGAGCACGGGATTCAGGCTCGTCACCGGGTCCTGGAAGATCATGCTGATGTCGCGGCCGCGGATCTCACGGACTTCGGACTCGGGCAGCGTGAGCAGGTCGCGACCCTCGAACTCGATCGAGCCGCTCACGGTGACGTTGGGGAGCATGGAGGTGAGGCCGATTATCGAGTTCGCGGTGACGCTCTTGCCGCAGCCGGACTCGCCGACGAGGCCGACGAGTTCGCCCGGCGCAAGCGAGAAGCTCACGCGGTTGACGGCGTGAACGATGCCTTCGTGCGAGGCGAAGTCGACGGTGAGGCCGGTCAGACGGAGCAGCGTGTTTCCATCAGCCCCCATGTCTGCGCAGTCTATCGTCACCCAGAGGAACATGCGAGGCGCCGGGATGGCCCGCGCTTTGACTCGCGTTTGTCTGACTGGTAAGCATGCCGCATGCGCAGCGACCCGCTCTCAGCCGGCGATATCCTCCGGGCCCTCGAACTCTATGGTCCGCAGGCGCGACCGTACAACTTCGACGACGGCTTCGACTGCTGGGGCCTGGTGCGCAAGGTCTTCGACCGGCTGGACGACGGCTACGAGGTCAACGAGCAGCTCGGCGAGGCGGGGGATGGGCGTGAGGCGAACTGGGCGCCCATCGGGCGGCGCGACGACCTGCTCCCCGGCGACCTGCTGACGACGCACGCCCACGCTGACGCGGACTTCCACACCGTCTTCTACTGTGGGCGGGCGGGTGGGCTCGATCTCGTCTACGACTCGTCCCCGCGCGGCTCCGTGCCGCTGTTCGAGCAGGCGGGCGGCGACTGGCGGCTCGCCGGCGAGCGCGCGTTGTTCACGCGCTTCATGCGCGCGACGGAGACCACCGACCGGCTCCGCCACGACGGCGGCGCGTACCTGCGCCTCTGGGATGAGCGTGAGCGCTTCTACAACCTCGCGCTGCACGCGCGGCTGGCGGCCGGCACCTCCGTCCGGTCGCCCGGCGCCGCTTCGCTCGTGGACGGCGGCGCCTCAGTCGGGCCGCCCGACGGCGCCGCGCCGGCGCTTGATCTGGTGGCGCTGCGCCGCGCCGCCGGGCTCTCGGCGCTGCCCTTCTACTGTCGCCGGCGGCTCTCGCGGGATGCCGCCGGGCGCGAGGTCTACGACAACCGGAGCACGCGGCATCTCGACTACTACGTCCCTGACGGAGCGCCGGTGCCCGACGACCGGTACGAGGCGGTGATCGAGCGCGGAGAGACGGCGCCGGGCGCGCCGCGCCCGCCGGCGCCGCGTCTGGTGCGCGCCCCGGACTGGGTGGTCCTTGACGAGCCTGTGACGGTGGAGTGGGAGCGCCCGGGCGGCGCGGCCGCCGGCTGCCGTGTCGAGGTCTGGGAGGAGACGAGCGACCTCTGGAAGCATCGCCTGCTGAGGCTCGACCTCGAGGCGACGGCGACGGCGTTCACGCTGCCCGCCGGGCTCCTGCACCCGGGGAGCCGCTTCGCTGTGGTGCTGTACGCTCGCGGACCGGGCGGCCACTCGGGAACGGCGCTGGCGCCCTTCCTGTACCGGCCCGGCGCCGGCGATCCGCTGCTCGACTACGCGCCGACGAGGCCCGAGCGTCTGTGGCCGGACGAGGGCGCCCCGCTGCCGGCGGGCGCCGACGTGGAGCTGCGCTGGAGCATCCGCGACCCCGAGCGCTCGCAGGCGGCCGCGAGCGTCGCGGTGATCGAGGACGGCTGCCTCGCCGACGACCTCGAGCCCGTGTTCGAGGCTCGACTCGGGGGCGCGGGGACCTGGCAGTGCGCCTGCGTGGTGCCGGCGACGCGTCTGCGCGCCGGTCACACCTACGCCTGGTACGTCACCGCCCACACGTCCGACGGCCGCACGGCCTTCGCGCCGTCCGAGGGTCTGTTCACCATCACTCGAGGAGGATGAAGCCGATGCTTCACGTCGCGACGCGCCCGCTGGACCTGCGCACGGCCACGCCCTTCGGCATCTCGCGCTGGTCGCACAGCGAGTTCGCCGATCTCGTCGTGGAACTGAGTGACGGCGACGTCGTCGGCTACGGCGAGGCGGCGCCCAACGCGCGCTACGGCGAGAGCCGGGACGAGGACGTCAGGATCGCCGCGGAGCTCGCGCCCGAGGTCGCCGACCTCGAGGGACCGGCCGCCGTCGAGGGGCTCTGCGACCGTCTGGCGGTGGAGAGAGGCGGGGGCTCGGCGCTGCCGGCTCTCCGGGCCGCGCTGAGCGCCGCCGCCTGGGACCTCGCAGGCAAGCGGGCCGGCGAACCGGTGTGGCGGATGCTCGGTCTCGAGCGTCCCTCGGTCCGGACCTCGTATACCATCGCCATCGGCGCGCCTGCCGAGATGCTGGCGCAGGCGCGCGCCGCCGCGGCGTTCGGCACGCTCAAGGTCAAGCTCGGCTTCGACGGCGATCTCGAGCTGGCCCGCGCTCTCGCCCGTGAGCTTCCCGAGACGACCTTCCGCTACGACGCCAACGAGGGCTGGGACCGCGAGCGCGCGGCAGCGGCTCTCGCGGTCCTCGAGGGTCTCGGCGCCGAGCTGGTCGAGCAGCCGCTCCCGGCCGCCGACCTCGACGGCCAGGCCTGGCTGCGCGAACGCACGCCGGTGCCGCTGCTCGCCGACGAGGCGGTGCTCACGCTCGACGATCTCGACGTCGTGACCGACCTGTACGACGGCGTCGTCGTCAAGCTCTCCAAGGCCGGCGGCATCGCCGCCGCGTTCGCGCTCCTCTCGGCCTGCGCCGGCCGCGGTCTGCGTGTGCTGCTCGGGTGCATGGTGGAGTCGAGCCTGGGCATCGCGGCGGCGCTGCAGCTCGCCGGCATGGCCGACTACGTCGACCTCGACGGCGCGCTGCTCCTCGCCGACGACCCGTTCACCGGCGTCACCGTGGAGGGCGACGTCTTGTCGCCGTCGGGCGAGCCCGGGCTGGGGGTGCGGCCGGTGGAGTGATGCACGGGCGTGCTGCGCCGCCGCCCCTCACCCGCCGGGCGCGGCGGCCCTCAGGCTTGCCGGAGCTCCGCGTACAGCGCGGCGCCGGTCCGTGAGACGGCCTCGAAGCCGCCGGCGCCGTCCGTCATCACGACGACGATCGCCCGGCGGTCGCCCTCGCGCACGAGGGCGCAGTCGTGGGCGTACCGGCCCACGGGCGAGTCGTCGCCGCACTTGC
>CAYTRM010000187.1:0-5922 GCA_964440225.1 uncultured Thermoleophilia bacterium
GAGAGCTGCCGCTCGAGATCCAGAGGCAATCCCAGCCATCCCAAGACGCTGTCCGAGAGGATGATCCAAAGACCGGCCGCGAGCGCGTACACGATCGCGAGGCGCAGAGCGAGCAGTCGCGCCTTGCGGCGCTGCTGCCTCTGGGCCTCGAACCGGCCGGTCGATGAGCCTGCGGTCATCGGGTCTCGCCGCCTCCCTGAAGTCGTCCGTCACCCTTCCTGCTCAGTATGTACCCGCACGCCCGACGCCAGGCGCCGTAGGGATCGATTCCGTTTGCATGCTAATCGTTTGCCTGCTAACCTTCTCCGAACTCAGGGAAGGAAGACCCCCGTGCCGCCGCACCACCACCTGATAGCGCCACCCGACAAGCTTGAGGGAGTCGACGACCTCTCCTCGCAGGTCTTCCGCGCCTTCATAGGGACGCTTCGCCTGCACCAGCGGTTGATGATGCAGGCGTTCGCCGATCGTGGCGTCCACCCCGGTCAGGCGATGTGCCTGCGGCTGCTCGCCGGCAACGAGGGCATCACCCAGCGCGATCTTGCCGAGGCGCTGCACGTGGCACGGCCCACGGTGACCAAGATGCTGCACTCCATGGAGAAGGCGGGGCTCGTGACGCGGCGCCCCGACGACGCCGACCAGCGGCTCACGCGGGTCGAGCTCACGAAGGCCGGGCGCGCCGAGGAGAAGCAGATGCGTGCCGGCGCGGCCCGGTACGTCAACGCCACGATCGCCACGCTGCCGGCCGACGACCGCAGGGAGCTCATCCGGCTCCTCGAGGCGCTGGGCGCGAGCATCGAGAAAGCCGCCGCCGCGCGCACGGCCGCACAAGGCGGCGCCGAAGCGCCGGCCGCGAAGCGGCCGCGATGATCCGCCTCCTGCGCGGCGGGTTGCGGCCGTACTGGCGGCAGATCCTCGTCGTCCTGATCCTGCTGCTCGTGCAGGCCATCGCCAACCTGTACCTGCCGACGCTCAACGCCGACATCATCAACAACGGTGTCGTCACCGGCGACACCGGCTACATCCTCCGGGCCGGGGCCGTCATGCTCGGCGTCACGCTGGTGTTCGTCATCGCCGCGATCGTCGCGGTGTACTGGGGCGCCAGGGTCTCGATGGGCTTCGGCCGCGACGTCCGCGGCTCCCTCTTCCGCCGCGTGCAGAGCTTCTCCCAGGCCGAGGTGAACCACTTCGGCACGCCGTCCCTGATCACGCGCACGACCAACGACGTGCAACAGGTGCAGATGCTCGTCCTCATGATGCTGAACGTCGTCATCTCGGCGCCGATGATGGCGATCGGCGGCATCATCATGGCGCTGCGCCTCAACGTGCCGCTCAGCGCCGTGATCCTCGTCGCGATCCCCGTCATGACCGTGTTCATCGGCCTGGTCCTGCGAAGCGCGCTCCCGCTGTTCATGTCGATGCAGAAGAAGATCGACCGCATCAACCAGGTCACCCGCGAGATGCTGAGCGGCGTGCGCGTGATCCGCGCCTTCGTGCGCACCGGGTACGAGGAACGGCGCTTCGACGCGGCGAACCTCGACCTCACCGACACCACGCTGCGGGTGAACCGGCTCTTCGCGCTGATGATCCCGACCCTGACCGCGATCCTCAACCTGTCGACGGTGGCGATCATGTGGTTCGGCAGCATCCAGGTCGCCGACAACGGCATGCCGATCGGCGACCTCACCGCCTTCCTCACCTACATCGTGCAGATCCTGATGGCGGTGCTCATGGCGACGATCATGTTCGTCATGGTCCCTCGCGCCGCCGCCTCGGCCGCGCGCATCCAGGAGGTGCTGGTCACCGAGCCGACCGTGGTGGACCCGGCGGAGCCCGTCACCGGCGCCGCCCGCGGCGCGGTCGAGTTCGAGGACGTCGAGTTCCGCTATCCCGGGGCCGAGGAGCCGGTGCTCAGCGGCGTCTCCTTCACCGCGGCGCCCGGCGAGGTCACGGCGATCGTCGGCAGCACCGGCAGCGGCAAGACGACGCTGATCAGCCTCATCCCGCGCTTCTACGACGTGACCGGCGGGCGCGTCCTCGTCGACGGCGTGGACGTGCGCGACATGGCGCAGCAGGATCTGTGGAATCGCATCGGCCTCGTGCCGCAGAAGGCCTTCCTCTTCGGCGGCACCGTCGCCGGCAACCTGCGGTACGGCGACGCCGAGGCCGGCGACGACGAGCTCTGGCGCTACCTGGAGATCGCGCAGGGCCGGGAGTTCGTGGCCGAGATGCCGGAGGGGCTCGAGGCGCCCGTCTCCCAAGGGGGCGCCAGCGTCTCCGGCGGCCAGCGCCAGCGTCTCGCCATCGCCCGGGCGCTCGTCAAAGAGGCGAAGATCCACATCTTCGACGACAGCTTCTCGGCGCTCGACTTCGCCACCGACGCGCGCCTGCGCGCCGCGCTCAAACGCGAGACGGCCGACGCGACCGTGATCATCGTCGCCCAGCGCGTGGGCACGATCATGCACGCCGACCGGATCATCGTGCTCGAGAACGGGTCCATCGTCGGGATCGGCACCCACGCGGAGCTCCTGCGTACCAGCGAGACCTACCGCGAGATCGTCGCCTCCCAGCTCGGCGAGGGAGAGGTCGCATGAGCGCGCCGCGGACGCAGCCGGCGCCGGCCGGGCCGGGTCGCGGGCCGGGCGGGCCGGGCAGAGGCCCCGGCGGGCCCGGCCCGGGCGGGCCCGGCGGCCACGCGCTCGTCATGCCGACGGCCAAGGCGAAGGACCTCAAGGGCGCGCTCCGGCGCCTCGCCGGACTGCTGCGCAGAGAGCGTCTGCTGATCGCCGTCGTCCTCGTGCTGGCGGTGATCAGCGTCACCTTCATGATCGTCGGCCCCAAGATCCTGGGCAACGCCACCGACATCCTCTTCGACGGCGTCGTGAGCAGCCGGCTCCCGGCCGGGACGACGCAGGCCGAAGCCGTCGCCGCACTGCGAGCGAAGGGTCAGGATCTGCAGGCCGACATGCTGTCGAGCATGACCCTCACCCCCGGCGAGGGTGTGGACTTCGACGCGCTCAAGCGCACGCTGCTCCTGCTCGTCGCCGTGTATCTCCTCAGCGCGGCCTTCAGCTGGCTGCAGCAGTACATCATGGCGGGCGTGGCTCAGCGCACCGTCTACCGCCTGCGGCGGGCGGCCGACGAGAAGCTCGCCCGCCTCCCGCTGCGCTACTTCGACGACCACCCCCGCGGCGACGTGCTGAGCCGCGTGACCAACGACGTCGACAACATCTCGCAGTCGCTGCAGCAGAGCCTGACGCAGCTCATCACGGCGGTGCTCACCATCATCGGCGTGCTCGTCATGATGCTGTCGATCAGCTGGCTGCTCGCGGTCATCTCGCTGCTCGCGGTGCCGCTCTCGGTCCTGCTCACGGTGATCATCGCGAAGCGGTCGCAGAAGCAGTTCGCCGCGCAGTGGGAGAGCACCGGCGACCTCAACGGGCACGTGGAGGAGATGTTCACCGGCCACAACGTGGTCAAGGTCTTCGGGCGCCAGAAGCAGGCCATCGCGACCTTCGACCGGCAGAACGACAGGCTCTACGACGCGAGCTTCAAGGCCCAGTTCATCTCCGGGATGATCATGCCGGTGATGACCTTCGTGACCAACCTGAGCTACGTGGCCATCGCCGTGGTCGGCGGGCTCATGGTGGCCGGCGGCCGCATCTCCCTCGGCGACGTGCAGGCGTTCATCCAGTACTCCCGCATGTTCACGATGCCGATCACCCAGACGGCCAGCATCATGAACGTGCTGCAGAGCACGGCGGCGTCGGCCGAACGCGTCTTCGAACTGCTCGACGAGGACGAGGAAGAGCCCGACGCCGAAGAACCGGCGCGCATCGCGCGCACGCACGGTCACATCACCTTCGACGACGTCTCGTTCCGCTACCTGCCGGACGCGCCGCTGATCAAGGACCTCACGCTCGACGTCCGCCCCGGAGAGACGGTCGCCATCGTCGGGCCGACCGGCGGCGGCAAAACGACCTTGGTCAACCTCCTGCTGCGCTTCTACGAGATCGACCACGGGCGCATCCTCGTCGACGGCGTCGACACGCGCGCCATGGCGCGCGCCGACCTGCGCCGCCTCTTCGGGATGGTCCTGCAAGACGCCTGGCTGTTCAGCGGCACGATCCGCGAGAACATCGCCTACGGGCGCGAGGGCGCAACGGCGGATGAGGTCTGCGCCGCCGCTCACGCCGCGCGCGTCGACCACTTCGTGCGCGCCCTGCCGGACGGCTACGACACCGTGCTCGACGACGACGCGACGAACGTGTCACAGGGCGAGAAGCAGCTGCTCACCATCGCCCGCGCCTTCCTCGCCGACCCCGACGTGCTGATCCTCGACGAGGCGACCAGCTCGGTCGACACGCGGACCGAGGTCCTGATCCAGGAGGCGATGGCGCACCTCATGACGGACCGCACCAGCTTCGTCATCGCCCACCGGCTCTCCACGATCCGCGGCGCCGACATCATCCTCGTCATGGACAAGGGCGCCATCGTCGAGCAGGGCAGCCACGAGGAGCTCATGGCCGCCCGCGGCTTCTACCACGACCTCTACGCCAGCCAGTTCGGGGAGGCGCTCGACGAGGCGTCCTGACGACTGCCGGTGCGCGCCGGCCCGCCGGCCGACTCGGGCCCCACAGCCCGGGAGCCAACGTGACTACCCGCCGGGGCCGGCGGTCATCCTCTACGTAGCAGGATGCTCGGACCTCCACACGGCAGGGAGGTGATTCGCATGTTCGAGCGCATCCTTCTCGCGGTCGACGGATCCGAGGAGTCGAGAAAGGCCGTCGACGCCGCCGTCCGGCTGGCCGGAGCCACGAACGGCGACGTCGTCGTCGTCCACGTCCACCCCGAGACGCCGGCATCCCGCGCGCCAGAGGATCTGGACTCGCGGGCCGATGCCATCGCCCTCACCGAGGCGGTCGTGGCGACGGTGAAGGAGGCGGGCATCACCGTCGAGGCCGACCTTCGCGTCGCCCGCGGCGACCACGTCGCCAAGGAGATCCTCGACGCCGCCCTGACCTTCCAGGCGGACACGATCGTCGTCGGGTCTCGCGGCCTCGGACCATTCCCCGAGCTCTTCCTCGGGAGCGTGGCGCACAAGGTCGTGCAGCTCGCTCGCTGCCCGGTGCTCGTCGTGCGCTGAGCGCTCCGGGAGGCAGTCGCCCCCCGACCGGGAGGCCGGCGCTCTCGCGACCGGCGGCGGCCGCGGTGGCCGTCGGGCCGGCGGACGGCGGGCCGATCCGAGGGGCGGCACGCCCGCCCCCTGCCCTACTTCCCGCCGGCCCGCACCGTCGCCGTGTCGCCTTTGATCGTCACCTTGGTGCCGAAGGGCTGCGAGTACTGCTTGACCAGCGCCAGGATGGTCCTGCCGGCGGCTCCGCGCTGGATGCTGGGGATCCCCTGGCTCGACGCGTAGGCGGGCACGAGCGTCGCCGTCACGCCGCGCGGGGTCAGCACGGCGTCGACGAGCACGGTCTGGCCGGTCTCGACGCTGTAGTGGTCGAAGACGAGGTCGCCGAGACTGTAGAAGATGATGCGTCGCTTGTAGACCTCGATGCCCTGGAGCACGTGCGGGTGATGTCCGATCACGAGGTCGGCTCCGGCGTCGATGGCGGCGCGCGCCTCCTTCGTCTGCTGAGCGATCGGGTAGTGCTCGTGCTCGATCCCCCAGTGATAGCCGACGACGACGTAGTCGACGCGCTTCGCCAGCTTGCGGATGTCGCGCTGCATCCGGCCGACGTCGGTGAAGGCCTCGGCTACGCCGGCCTTGCTCGCCGTGGCGGCGAACCCGGGCCACCACGCGTCGTTCCAGGCGAGAAAGCCGATCGTCGCCCCGGACACCGTCGTCGCGATCGCCGGCTCGCGCGCGTCGGCGGCGTCGCGGCCGGCGGGGTCGGCGACCGAGCGGGTCACGATGACGTC
>CAYTRM010000188.1:0-5918 GCA_964440225.1 uncultured Thermoleophilia bacterium
GCCGGGGAGTCGGCCGCGTTGGTGGCCACGACGACGCGGTACCGCCCGCGCAGCCTGCGCAGGGCTATCTCCGCGCCCGGCTCGGCCTCGACCGTCATCCACTCCTTCATCGGCCCGTCGTGGAGACCGTCGTCGGCCATGAGCGTGTTGCCCCAGTCGAGGAAGACGACGTCTATGCCGTGTCCGGCATCGGGAGCCGGGACGCCCGCGACACCCGCTCCCGCCGATCCGCCGGCGAGGGCCACCCCTCCGGCGCCGGGCGCACCCGCCTGCGCGGCGGTCGCCTGTTCCGGGGTCGGCCACGGCATGAGGACGCGCACCGTGAGCGCCACGCAGAAGCCGAGGGCGAGGCCCGCGGCGACGTCCGAGGGCCAGTGAACGCCGAGATACACGCGCGAGCCGCCCATGCCGAGCGCGAACAGCGCCGCGAGCGCGACCACGGGCCAGCGCCAGCGCGTCGGCCAGGCGATGACGGCCAGCGCGCTGGCGACGGCCGTGGCCGTCATCGTGTGACCGCTCGGGAACGCGTACAGCGAGGCCTTGACCACGGGCTCGACACCGGGAGGCTGGCGCTGAAAGGCGATCTTGAGGATCAGATTGAGCGTGAGCGACGTCGCGACCGTGATCGCGAGGTAGACCGCCTGGACCATGCGGCCCGTCCACCAGAGCACGCCGCAAAGGACCGCGACCGCGGCGCCCATGACCCACCACTTGCCGAGCCGGTCGTAGGCGACGGCGAGCGTCGTGAGCGGCTCGCGCCGGTGAACCTCGAACCAGACGAGCACCTTGCCGTCGAGTCCCCCGCCGGCGCGGGCCCGCACGAGCGCCGCGACGATGACGAAGGCAAGCACGGCGACGACCGCAGCGATCGCGAAGAGGCGTCGGTGCCGCTCGTGGACCGCGGAAGCGTCAGCAGCCGGCACAGGTGAGTCCGCCCAACGCCCTGGGCAGGTCGTCGAAGTGGCGGAGGAGCACGTCGCCGGTGGAGCGTGCGGCGTCCTTGCTGTTGGCGCCGATGAAGTGGACGGCCGCCAGCCCCGCGGCCTGCGCTCCGGCCACGTCGGTGCGCTGGATGTCGCCGACGTGGGCCGCTTCGCCGGCCGCGACGCCGAGCTCGTCGAGCACGTGGCGGAACACGCGCACGTCGGGCTTGCTCATGCCGTGCTCACCGGAGAAGTAGGTGTACTCGAAGTGGGCGAGCATGCCGTGGTGCTCCAGGATCTCGCGGAGCACCGACCCCGGCGAGTAGCCGGTGTCGCAGATGACCGCGAGGCGGTAGCGCTCGGCGAGCAGCGGCATGGTGTAGACGGCCCCGGGCGTCGGCTCGGGCGGGATGTCGATGACGAGGCGCTCGAAGTCGCTGATGAGCGGCCGGCGGATCGCCTCGGGGAGGCTGACGCCGAGGGTCGCGAGGATCGCCCCGACGAGCTCATCGCACAGCGGGGTGCGGTGCTCGCGCGACCAGACGCGGTCGAAGTGGTCCCAGCTCGCGCGCAGCGCTTCGTCGAGCGCGCGCGGCGTGGCCGTGTGACCCGCTGCCTCGAGCGCCGCGGCGAGGATGGCGACGCGGCGCTTCTCGCGTTCGCGTCCGAGGGCGTCGACGAACAGCGTGTTCCAGAAATCGAAGGTGACGGCTCTCAGCATTGGCTAAGGGTACCAGACGGCGCGCAGGCGACGGCCACCGCGCGGCGCCTGCGCCGCGCGGTGGCCGGCCTTCGCCCTCAGGACGCCCTGGTGTCGTGCGGCTCGCGCCAGTCGCCGGCCGGCGCACCCGTGCGGGCGCGCATCACCGGCGGCCGCGGCCGCTCGACGTCCATGAGGGTGAGGTCGATGCTTCCGCAGGCGGGGCACATGAGCGAGCGCGTGTCGTGAGGCACGCCCTCGGGTGTGCGGAAGCGGTGCCGACATTCGGCACACTGGTACTCGCTGCCAGGCATCGTGGGTACTCCCTTCAGTGGCCCACACTTGGAGTGTACCCGTCTCGCAACGCTCGACGCCAGGTCGATCAGGGAGACGTGGGGGGCGCCCGGAACGCGCGGTGTGCCGGTGGCGAGCGGGGTCGTGCGGGCACCGGCCGGCGACAGCGTCGCCGGCGCCCGGTAGACTGGCGCGCATGGCAGCCGAATCCAAGAAGGCCATCGTGGCGGCGATCGCCGGCAACTCCGCCATCGCCGTGATCAAGTTCATCGCCGGGGGCATGACCGGCAGCTCGGCGATGATCAGCGAGGGCATCCACTCCGTGGTCGACACAGGTAACGGCGGGCTGCTCTTCTACGGTCTGCGCCGCGGCGCCCGCCCGGCGGACGAGAACCACCCCTTCGGACACGGGATGGAGGTCTACTTCTGGAGCCTGATCGTCGCCGTGAGCATCTTCGGGATCGGCGGCGGCATGTCGATCTACGAGGGCATCACGCACATCCAGCACCCCGCGCAGCTCGAGGACCCGACCATCAACTACATCGTGCTCGCCCTGGCGATGGTGTTCGAGAGCTTCTCGTTCAGCGTCGCCTGGAGGGCGTTCCGCACGACCAAGGGGTCGCGGCGCACCCTGGCGGCCATCCACCACGGCAAGGATCCCAGTCTCTTCACGGTGCTGTTCGAGGACACGGCGGCACTCCTCGGGCTCGTCGTGGCCTTCATCGGGGTGTTCCTCAGCCACCAGTTCCGGGCGCCACTTCTCGACGGACTCGCCTCGGTGGTCATCGGCGGCATCCTCGTGATCGCGGCCCTGTGGCTGGCCTACGAGAGCCGCAGCCTGCTCGTCGGCGAGGCGGCTGACCCGGAGATGGTCGCCGGGATCCGCGCGCTCGTGCTCGCCGACCCCGCCGTGACCGGCCTCGGGGCGGTGCTCACCATGCACCTCGGTCCCGACGACGTGCTGCTCAACCTCGAAGCGCGCTTCACCGAGGGGCTGCCCGCCGAGGAGATCCACGCCGCCATCCATCGCATCGAAGCGCGGATCAGCGAGCCGTATCCGTCGGTGAGCCGCGTCTTCATCGAGGTGCAGGCCTTACGGCCGGCCTCCGCGGGTACAGGAGAAGTGTAAGCAGGGGGCGCACGCTCACCACACCGGGTCGCGCCCCCGTCTTCATCCATCTCGCTGCTCCGACCTCCCGCTCTGCACGATAAGCTTGCGTCTCCCCGTTTCCCGCCCTCAGCGTCGGAGGCCCGTGCTTCAAGGCTGGATCGTCTATCCGTTCGCCATCGCCGCCGCCGTCCTCGTGGGCCGGCGGGCTGCACGCCATGGCGTGCCCGCCTTCATCGTGGCGATGCGCGCCCTCTTCGTGCTCTACCTCGGCTGGGTCGCCGGCGCGACGCTGTTCCCTCTCCCCGCCGGCTCGCTTGTCGCGTCACTTGACGCTGCCGGCCGTGGCGTGAGCGTCGGGCTGACGCCGCTTGCGTCGATCCGCGAGGTGATCGCCACCGGCACGTCCTTCGCTCAGGTCTGGATCATCGGGGGCAATGTGCTGACGCTGGCGCCGTTCGGCTTTCTGCTGCCCTTCGCGGCGCCGCGCCTGGCCACCGCGCGGCGCATGGCGCTCGCGGCGATCCTCTTCCCGCTCGGCATCGAGCTGAGCCAGCTCGCCGTCTCGCTCCTGCTGGGGTACTCCTACCGCGTCACGGAGGTCGACGATGTGCTCCTGAACTTCGTGGGGGTGATGCTTGGGTACGGTGCGTTCGCCGTGCTGCGGCGCACGGAGAGCGTGCCGGTCGAGTAAGCTGGCGGTCGATGCGGCGTGAGGCTGCCGACGGTCAGGGGAAGCGAGATGACAAGCATGGTGGTGGAGCCGGCGCGGGCTCGTCGACCGGAGCACCGGTGAAGCGGGCGCTCGGGCTGCTCGGCGTCGGGTTCGCCCTTGTGGGCGTCGCATGGCTGGTGTCGCTCTTCGTTCACGGCGGGTGGGTGCTGTTCGCGTTCATCACCGGTGGGCTCGCCGTCTTCTTCCTCATGCTGGTCCGTGGCGAGCTGGTAAGCGGGGACAAGCGCCGGCCGCCCGGCGCCGCGCGCGTCTCCGGCGCGCGGAGCAGGGCGGAGGCTGCATCGCAAGCCTTCGGCTATCTGCTCGCCGCCGCCCCGCTCGCCGTCGCAGCCGTCCTCTGCATCGTGCTGTACGCGTAGGCCGCCGAGCCGCCCCGATCGATGGCGCGCGGCCCGGCGAAGGAGTGCGGCCCCGGCGCGGCCGATGCCGCGCCGGGGCGACGAAGTCCCCCCCGGCGTGTACACTGGTCGGGCCCGGTCGGCGCAGCGCCGCCGGGCCTTTGACCGTTCCTCACCCGTGACCCCGACAGAAAGACCACGACCGTGCACGCCGTCAGCAACATCCGCAATCTGGCCATCATCGCCCACATCGACCACGGCAAGACGACCCTGATCGACAGCATCTTCCGCGCCGCTCACGTGTTCCGCGAGAGCGCGCACGTCGACGAACGCGTGATGGACAGTAACGACCTCGAGCGCGAGCGCGGCATCACGATCCGCTCCAAGCACTGCACGGTGGAGTGGAAGGACTATCTGATCAACATCATCGACACCCCCGGCCACGCCGACTTCAGTGGCGAGGTCGAGCGGGTGCTCAGCATGGTGGATTCGGTGCTTCTCCTGGTGGACGCCAACGAAGGGCCGATGCCGCAGACGCGGTACGTGCTCATGCGGGCGCTCGGGTTCGGGCTGCGGCCGATCGTCATCGTCAACAAAGCGGACCGGCCCAACGCCGATCCGTCGGGCGCTCTGGACAAGACCTTCGACCTCTTCGTCGAGCTGGGCGCGAACAACGAGCAGCTCGACTTCCCCGTGCTCTACGGCTCCGGCCTCGAGGGCTGGATCGTCAGCGACCTGGACGAGTACCAGAAGGAAGAGCGCGAGCGTGAGGAGCACCTGGCCGACGGCGGGACGCTCTCGCCGGCGCTGCTCAAGGAGCTTGCCGACGCCGCGATGAACGACCTCTTCGAGACGATCATCGAGAAGGTCCCGGCGCCGCAGGTGGACCAGGATGCGCCGTTCCTCATGCAGGTGAGCACGCTCGCCTGGAGCGACTACATCGGCCGCATCGGCTGCGGGCGGGTGCTCGCCGGCGGCCTCAAGGTCGGCGACGACGTCCAGCGCATCACGACGCGCCACCTTGAGATCGGCGACCCGGACGCCGGCTGGGAGTTCACGGGTGCCCAGCCCGCGCGCGTGACGCACCTCTGGGTGACGCGCGGCCTGGAGAACCGGGAAGTCGACGAGGCCTCAGCCGGCGACATCGTCTGGCTCGCCGGCCCCGACGACATCACCCTCGGCGACACGCTCGCCTCACCGGAGCGGGAGGCGGCCGGCGCCGCCCTGCCGCCGCTCGAGATCGAAGAGCCGACGGTCAGCATGTTCTTCCTCGTCAACAACGGCCCGTTCGCCGGTCAGGACGGCAAGGCCGCGACTCTGCGTCAGATCAAGGACCGGCTGGAGCGCGAGCTGCGCGTCAACGTCGCGCTCCGCGTCGAGGACCTCGGTCGCCCCGACGGCGTCAAGGTGAGCGGCCGCGGCGAGCTGCACCTCGCGATCCTCATCGAGGAGATGCGTCGCGAGGGTATGGAGCTGTGCGTGAGCCGCCCCGAGGTCATCACCCACCGCGACAAGCGCGGCAAGCTCCTCGAGCCGATGGAGCAGCTGATCATCGACGTGCCCGAGGAGTACCAGGGCGCGATCATCCAGGAGATCAGCCTGCGCAAGGGCGAGCTGGTGGCCGTGGAAGCGACCGGCACCGGCCTCGTGCGCCTCGAGTTCACGATCACGACGCGCGGCCTGATCGGCTACCGCAACGACTTTCTCACCGAGACGCGCGGCCTCGGCGTGATGAGCTCGCGGTTCACGGGCTACGGCCCGTGGAAGGGCGACCTGCCCGGCCGCGAGCAACTCGGGAAACTGTCCGAGGCCTTCGCCA
>CAYTRM010000189.1:0-5866 GCA_964440225.1 uncultured Thermoleophilia bacterium
GGTGCCACTGGTGTCACGTCATGGACGAGACGAGCTACTCGGACCCGCGCGTGATCGCCGCGGTCAACGAGCACTTCGTCCCGGTCCGCGTGGACAACGACCGCCGCCCGGACGTGAACCGCCGCTACAACATGGGCGGCTGGCCGACCACGGCGTTCCTAGCGGCCAGCGGCGACGTCCTCACGGGCGGCACGTACCTGCCCCCCGACCAGATGCTCGAGAGCCTGGCCCGTGTCAAAGCGTTCTTCGACGCGAATCAGACGGCCGTCCTGGCGCTCGAGGCGACAAGGCAGGGTCACGCCGCCGACACCGCCGCCGCCCTGACGCAACTGGGCGCCGTGCCGCTCGGTCACGAGAAAGCCCTCGACGTCTTCCGCGGCGACCCGGACGTGCCCGGGGACGTCTGCGCCGAGGTGGCTCTGCAGATCGTGCGCGGCTTCGACCCCGTGCACGGCGGCCTGGGCGCCGACCCCAAGTTCCCCCAACCGGACGTCTTCGGCTTCGCTCTGGCATACGGACTCCTCCGCGGTGGCGACCCCGAGCACGTGGCACAGGGCAGCAGCGCGCTGCTCCGCCCCTCGCGCGTGCACGAGGTCGTGCGCGTGACCCTGACCTCCATGGCCACGGGCGGCGTGTACGACGACGTCGCCGGCGGCTTCTTCCGGTACTCCACCCGGCGTGACTGGAGCGTGCCGCACTACGAGAAGATGCTGGAGGACAACGCCCGGCTGGCGCACCTGTACGCCGACGCCGCGCTCGTGTCCGGGGACCACGACCTGGGCGATGCGGCCCTCTACCGGCGCACCCTCGAAGGCGTCGTGGACTATCTCCTCGCGACCCTGTGGCGCGGCGATGTGCCGGCCTTCGCCGGCAGTCAGGACGCCGACGAGAAGTACTACCTGCTCGACGCCGACGGCCGCGCGGGGCTTGCGGATCCGTTCGTCGACCCGACCGTGTACGTGGACTGGAACGCGCTCGCCGCGCGGGCGCTGCTCCGGGCGGCGCCCATCCTCGAGCGTCCGGAGTTGACCGAACGCGCCGTGGAGGTGCTCGAGTACCTGCTGGCGAAAGCCCGCCGCAACGAAGCGATGGCGCACTTCCTGCTTCCCGACGGCACGGCGGGCGACGGCGCCCCGCTCCTGACCGATCAGGTCGGCGTGGCGGCGGCGCTCCTCGACGCCTACGAGGTGACCGCCGAGCGACGCTGGCTGCAGCGCGCGCAGGCCCTCGCCGGCTGGGCCGGCGAGCATCTGCGCGCGCCCGACGGCCGCCTGCACGACCGGCTGGCCACGCCGGGCGAGAGCGCCGGTCTTCTCGCCACCCCCGTCCCGGCCCTCGACGAGAACGGCTGCGCGGCGAACGTGTTCCTGCGCCTCGAGGCATACACGTCCGAAACGCGCTATCGCGAGACGGCGCTCGAGATCCTCGCAGCGTGGGCGACGCACTACGAGCAGTACGGCGTGGCGGCCGCGCCGTACGCCCAGGCGCTCCTCCGTTATCTCGAGCGACCCGACCACATCGTCGTCGTCGGAGCACGTGACGACCCCGAGGCCCGGAGGCTGCACGCGGCCGCGCTGACGACACCGCGCCCGCTCCGCACTGTACAGTGGCTCGATACCACGGATGCAACAGACGAGCGGCGCGCCCGCGAGAGCGGCCTGCTCGCCACACCGGAGGGTGACCACGGCGAAGACGCGAGCGCCGGTCGGCACGAAGCCGCCGCGTTCGTCTGTCGCGGCACTGCCTGTTCCCGTTTCGAAGCATGACGCAGACGACCAACACGGAGGCTCGATGATCACGCTCTACCAGGTCGAGTGGTGCCCCTACTGTCACCGCGTGCGGCAGGTCCTGACCGAGCTTGGTCTGGATCACCTGACCGTCAACGTCGCGGCCGACCGGGACGAGCGGGCGGATCTCATGGCCGTGGCCGACCAGTCCGGAGTGCCGGTGCTCGTCGACGGCGACAGGGTCTTCGGCGACTCCGACGAGATCATCGAGTACCTGCGCGGCACCTACCCGGCCCCCGAAGACGCCGGGGAGCATGCCGCGCTCGGCGCCTGGCGCGCATCGAGCCAGGTCTCGCTTCCTCCGCGCGCCGCCCTGGCGCGCCTCCGGGAGCTCCTCGAGAACAAGGGCTTCATGATCGTCTCACAGATCAGGGGCCCGAAGATCAGCGAGCGTCTGCCCAAGGAGTACACGATCCTCCAGGTCGCGGTCCCCGTGGCCGCGGTCAAGGCTCTCGAGATCGACCCGCTCGCGCCGACGGCCATCCTGCTCCCGATGGCTGTGGTCCCGACCGAAGACGGGAACAGCGTGGTCGCCGCCGCCGACCCCGTCGGTCAGGTGTGGCTCTACGGGCGGCCGGAGCTCAACAAGGTGCAGTCCCTGGTGAAGAAGCGGCTCGCTGAGGTGCTCAAGGAGCTCTGAGAGCCGCCTCGGACGCCTCGACGTCGGGCCGCCCTCACCCCCAGCGGTACAGCCGCAGGCTCAGCACGCCTGCGACGACGGCGATCGCGGCCAGAACGATCGCGGCAGTCCAGTCCCACGCGCCGCCACTCCAGGCGCCCTGCAGAAGGTCGACGCCG
Organism: uncultured Thermoleophilia bacterium; assembly: GCA_964440225.1. GTDB lineage: Bacteria > Actinomycetota > Thermoleophilia > UBA2241 > UBA2241 > CAIXSE01. The sequence continues at coordinate 2,586 of CAYTRM010000189.1, forward strand.
TAGGTGAGCGGCAGGAAGTCGCCGATCCTCTTCATCGTGCCGCTCATGACCTCCATCGGGACGGAGGCGCCGCTCAGGAAGAGCATGACGAAGAAGAGCATGAGGCCGGCCCCCTGTGCGGCGCGCGGGCTGGGCATGACCGCGCCGAGCAGCGTGCCGATGGCCGCGAAGGCCGCCGTGCAGAGCACGAACCCGGCCGCCAGCAAGGCGAGCGAGTCCGGGAAGTGCACCGGGTAGAAGACGGCCGCGAATGCGGCCACCAGCACGGCGCCGATCACGCCGAGCACCAGCGCCGCCAGCACCTGTGAGCCGAGGACGGACCAGACGGGCACGAGTGAGGCCCGGAAGCGGCGGAGCACCCCGCCGCTTCGGTAGTCGGTGAGGCGGGCGGGGAGCATGATCACGCCCACGGACATCGTCACGACGGCGATGTAGGCCGGCGCGTAGTAGTTCATCGCTCCCGCCCCTTCGAACACCCGCTCGTCGGTCGCGCCGGGCTGATTCCCGAACACCTCGCCCAGCACGAACATCAGCACCACCGGAAAGGCGAACGTGAACACGATCGTCATCGGCTCGCGCAGGAAGAGCTTCAACTCGATCCACGTGAGCTTGAGCAGGACCTGCAGGCCGCCCGGGTGGCGCACGCCGTGACCGGCGCCGCCCGCATGAGCCATGCCGCTCCGCGGCGCCATCAGTCCTCCACCAGGTGTCCGGTGAGCTTGAGGAACACGTCTTCGAGGCTCGGCTCGATGACCCGGAGGTCGTCGGGGGCGAGGTCACGGTCCACGAGGGCCGCGGCGACGTGGGCGAGCAGCGGGCCGGTGCCCTCGACCATGACGCGCGGTCCGCGGCGGGTGACACTGCGCGCGCCCGCCACCTCGCTCAGCCACTCGAGTTCGGGCACGTCGCAGGTGAACACCACCTGTTCGTACGGGTCGTAGCGCACCACGAGGCCGCGTGGCGTGTCGAGCGCGATCAGACGGCCCTTGTCGACCACCGCGACGCGGTCACACAGGCGCTCCGCCTCGTCCATGAAGTGCGTCACCAGCACGACGGTGGTCCCTCGGTCGCGGATCTTCTCGATGAGGTCCCAAGCCACGCGCCGGGCGGCGGGGTCCAGCCCCGTCGTCATCTCGTCGAGAAAGACGACCTCCGGTGAGCTCACCAGCGCCAGGGCTATGAACAGTCGCTGGCGCTGCCCTCCCGAAAGGCTCGAGAAAGAAGCGTTCCGCTTCTCCGCGAGCCCCCACTGCTCCAGCAGGGTGGGCCAGTCGACGGCGCCGGGGGCCAGACTGGCGAAGAGGTCGAGCGCCTCCCACACCTTGAGGTGGTCGGGGAGGCGCGACTCCTGCAATTGACAGCCCATGCGGCCGCGGAGGTCACCGGCCTGCGTGCGAGGGTCCTTGCCGAGAACACGCACGACGCCGGCGGTGGCGGTGCGCAGCCCCTGCACGCACTCGACGGTCGTAGTCTTACCGGCCCCGTTCGAGCCGAGCAGACCGAAGATCTCGCCGCGGTCGACCGAGAAGGAGACGTCGTCGACGGCCACGACCCGATGGCCGTAGACCTTGCGGAGATGCTCGACGGTGATGACGGGCGGCATGTACTGCAGCGTACCCTACGGCGTCGGGCTCACGCCGTCGGCGTGCTCGGACGCGCGGCGCCCGCCCCGTCGCGGAGCGTGCCGCGGCGTCGGGTCACTCGAGCGTCGTGGAGTAACCGCCGAACAGCGACATGCTGCCGGGCGGCTGCTCGGGGTCGCTCCAGCGGCCCAGACGCCGGAAGCGCTCGCGGCGCTGCCGGCGGCGTGCCTGCGGCAGGACCTGGTCGAGCTCGGCGAGCGTCTCGGCGATCGCCTCGCCGAGCCGCTGTGCGGTGGACTCCGGATGATGGTGGGCGCCACCGCGCGGCTCCGCCACGACGCGCTCGACCGCTCCGAGCTCGAGCAGTTGCGAGGCGGTCGGCCGCAACGCCTCGGCCGCCTGCGGCGCGAAGTCGGCGTCACGCCACAGGATCGCGGCGCAGCCCTCGGGCGTGATCACCGAGTAGGTCGAATTCTCCAGCATGAGCACCCGGTCGGCAACGGCGAGCGCGAGTGCTCCTCCGGAGCCACCCTCGCCGATGATGGTCGCGATCACGGGGACCGTGAGACGGGCCATGGTGAGCATGCTGTCGGCGATGGCCCGCGCCTGCCCGCCCTCCTCCGCGGCGACGCCCGGATACGCACCCGGGGTGTCGACGAAGGTGAGCACCGGCAATCCGTGGCGCTCCGCCAGCCTGAACAGCCGCTGCGCCTTGCGATACCCCTCGGGTCGCGCCATCCCGAAGTTGTGCACCGTCTGCTCATCGAGCGTGCGGCCCTTCTGGTGGCCGACGACCAGAACGGCCCGGCCGCGGAACCAGCCGAGGCCGCCGACTATCGCCGGGTCGTCGGCGCGGAGGCGGTCGCCCTTGAGCTCCTCGAAGCCGTCCACGAGCAGGGCGATGTAGTCGCGCGTGCGCGGCCGGTCCTTGCGGCGCGCCAGCTCGACCGTGACCCAGGTGTCGTGGCGGCTACTCTCGTGCCGGAGGCCCTTCAGCCTCCCCTGGATCTTCTCGATCTCCTCTGACAAGTGAACGCCGGGCATAAGTGGCAAGCGTCCGAGCTCGGTCAAGCGTTGCCTGAGCCAGCCGGCCTGTGCGTCCTGCTCGCGCTTCGTCTCCTTCTCCTCGGTCAGGTTCCTCACCCCCTCCCAGAAGTCGCAGGTAGTTGCCGACCTTGACCCGCAGGTCGTTGCGCGGGACGACCGCGTCGAGGTGGCCCAGTTCGAGATTACGCTCGGCGCTGCCGAAGCCCTCGGGCAGCGCCTCCCGGGTCGTCTCCGCGATCACACGCGGACCCGAGAAGCTGAGCAGCGCTCCCGGCTCGGCGATACAGATGTCGGCGAGCGTGGCGAAGCTGGCGACCACGCCGCCTGTGCACGGGTCCACGAGGACGGCCACGAAGGGCGATGTGGCCTCGTTGATCACGTCCACCGCGCAGCTGGTCTTGGCCATCTGCATGAGGCTGAGTATGCCCTCCTGCATGCGCGCGCCGCCGGAACTGCAGACCGCCACCAGCGGCAGGTCTTCCCCGGCGGCCAGCTCGGCGCTGCGCCAGAGCTTCTCGCCGACGACGCTGCCCATGCTGCCGCCCATGAAGCCGAAGTCCATCACGGCGAGTACGCACGGCGTGCCGTCGATGCTCGCCGTGTCCGTGACGATCGCCTCGCTCAGACCGGTCTTGGCCTGCGCCTCGCGGA
>CAYTRM010000190.1:0-5858 GCA_964440225.1 uncultured Thermoleophilia bacterium
GACATCGCCGGACGCGACACTCGAGATGGTGAACGCGGCGGCCGATCCGCCCGGAACCTTGTCACCCTGCATCACGTTGTACGTCGTGCCATCGACCTTGATCTTGGCCGAGATGTCGCTCTTCGGTGACGCCGTGCTCGTGGGGCTCGGCGTCGGCTGGGACGGAGTCCCGAACGGTATGAACGGATCCTTGCTCGTGAACTTGTCGAGCAGCGGCTCGTCCTTGGCCGGGTCGGCGGGAGCCAGCCCCGCCGCCTCGCCGTCGTCGGCGTAGATGCTCTGCACGGTGGCGGCCGCCGCGCCGACCGTCGTGCTGCCGGCGGCGCTGCCGCTGCTCTGCGCGAGGGCGACGGCGAGTGCCAGCGCAGCCCCGACGATGAGCGCGATGATGACGTAGGTGATGACGCGCCGGTTGCCGCTCACTGCGCACCTCCCGCGGCCGGTGCGGCCGCCGCCGGCGCCGAGCCGCCCCAGAGATAGGCGTTGAGCGCCAGAGACACCGTGAGCGGTGGGGACCCGCCCGTCGTCGCCTCGGTCGTCGTCGCCGCCGTCACGTTGAGGCTCGTCACCTGCAGCAGGCGCCCCGTGACCCGGAAGCTGGCGTTGCGGAAGGCGACGTACTGCTCGAGGCGATACAGGAAGTCCTCGACGTCGAAGAAGCGGCCCGTCACCTGCAGCGTCACCGCCTGGATGCCGAACGGGGCACCCACCTGCGTGGCCCCGCGGCTGATGCTCGTGATCAGGACGCCGGATTCCTCGGCCGTCTTCGTCAACTCGATGATGAGTCCGGGCATGCCCTCGCTCTCGGGCAGCATCTTGCCGAGACGGACGACCTCGGCGCGCGACTGCGGCGCGGTCTTCTTGTACGACTCGAGGCGCGCGACCTCCTGAGTGGCCTGGTCGAGCGTGCTCTGGGCCGACTGCACCTGCTGATCGAGGTCGCCCAGCTTCTGCTGCACGGGACTGAACAGCAGGAAGTACCACGCGACGATGAGCACGGCCGCGACGATGCCGGTGATGATGTAGATCTCCTTGCCCCGGGCCCTCATTGTCCGGCCTCCGCCTGCAGAGTCGTCGCGGGCGGCAGTTGCAGGTACGGGCGCAGCTGTGCCGTCACCGTGAACTGCTTGTACGTGGCTGTCGGCGCCGTCGTCTCGGCGCCTGCCGCGGCGCCGGCGGCCGAGTCGGTCGACGAGATGAGCTGGATGTCCTTGAGCTGCGGGATGAGGCCGAGCCGCGTCATGAACTCGGCCACGTCGCGGTGCTTCTCGGTCACACCGGTGAAGGTGACGTCGACGGTCGGCGCCGCGGCTGCCGCACCCGCCTCAACGGCGGGCGCGCCGGGCAGCATCGCCGGAGGGACCGTCGCGGCCAGCGACTGCAGGCGCACGTTGTCGGGGATCACCAGGCTGAGCTGCTGAAGAATGATCGAGAACGGGACGCTGGTCTGATGGATGGCCTTGGCGGTGTCGGTCATGGCCGTGCGCTGGTTCTGGAGCTCCGCGTACGGCCGAAGCTCGGCTATCCTCGTCTGCAGGGACGCCGTCTGCGCGGTGATCCGGTCGAGGTCGCTCTGTTTCGCGCCGGCATCGCTGTTGAACTTGAGGTAGACGAGCCCAAGCACGACGACGACGAGCACGAGTATCAGGATCGCGTAGATGAGGCCCCGCTCGCGCGATGCCTTGACGCGGTCTTCCGGCGGCAGAAGGTTGATGCGCTTCATCGTGCCTACCCCTCGTCGTCGATCGCCAGGCCGAGCGCGATGGCCAGCCTGGGAGCGATGAACTCGAGCTCCGCCTGCGGGATCTTCGACTTGTTGTCGGCGATGAACTGAAGGGGGTTGCCCAGAGCCACAGGCAGATGCAAGGCGCTCCCCAGGTAGTCAGTCATGTTGCGCGTGAGCGCCCCCTCGCCGGTGACGAGGATGCGGGCGATCGGCGCCCCCTCCTGCAGCGTGTGGAAGTAGTCGACGGAGCGGCGGATCTCGTCGGCGAACGCTTCGCAGCTCGCATCGAGGACCTCGCGGACCTCGGACACCGTCACCGGCTCGTAGTCGCCGGCGGCGGGCGCGCTGCCGCTCAGGCCGACGCTGAGACGCAGGAGGTCGGCCTCCTGGTGATCCACGCCGCGATTGCTCGCGAGCGCCTGCACGAGGCTTTCATAGCCCAGGTTGACGACGCGGGTGAACAGCGGCGAGCCGCCGGAGGCGACGACAAGGTTCGTGATGCCGGCGCCGACGTTGATCAGCGCGCTGGCGCCCTCCGCATCCGGCGCACCCTGGTCGACGAACGCGACCGGCGGCGCGACGGAGCGCATGAGCGCGAACGCCTGCAGGTCGATCCCGTCGGGAGTGAGACCCGCCTTCTTGGCGACCTCCATGAACTGGTCGATCATGTCGCGCTGGGCCGCAACGATCAGGACCTTCTGGCGGCCCGTGCCCTCATCATCACCGGGCACGACCGAGAGCACCTGGAAGTCGAGGATGGCCTCGTCGAGAGGGATCGGGATCGACTCCTGAGCCTGGAACTCGATCGCGGACCGCAGTTCCTTGGGGTCGATGATGGGGAACTCCATCGTCCGCACGACGATCTTCTGGTTGGCGACGCCGAAGGACAAGCGCCGTCCGGTGAATCCGGCGGCCTTCCAGAACGTCTTGAGCTCCGCCGCCAGGCCGTCGACGTCGACGACTTCGCCCTCGAACATGAGACCGTCGGGCAACGCCCTCGCCGCGGCCGCCGTCAGCGTGTGGCCCTGGCGACTGCTCTTGACCTGCGCGCCGACGATGGAGGACTGCTCCACGTCGATGCCTACGCGCACCGCGTTCTTCGCCATGCTCGCCTCTCCGCTTGCCTTACCCTAGCGCCTGTGTCGGCACCCTCGAGGGATACCTTTAGGCGCTCACTCTTCCGAGCCGGCGTGATTCCCCTGCCCCCCGGCCCCGGGGCGGACACTCTCTCATATCGAAAGTGTGGCGTACAGCAGATTCGCCCTCGCCGCCCGGCATCCTTCATGCGCTCAGACACCGACCTCGCGCAACACCGGCGCGCACGCGCCGGCGAGCGGGTACTCTCGCCAGTCGGACGAGACGACCACGCGCAACGGAGCCGTCACTCGAACACGACCGGCGTAGACGCTGCCGGCGATCCGTGAGTCGCCGGCCACCCGGAGCTCGCCGCACACTACGAGAGCGCCGGCGAGCGCGGTCTCGCTCGCGTCGTCACCCAGAACGGCGTCGCCGCGCACCACCAGGAGCAGGCGCCCGGCATCCACGGGAAGGCTGCCGACCACGCGCACCTCGTCGAGGGGAGGCGTGATCACGCAGCGGCCGTTCTCCCGCTCCGAACCACTCGCCGGCAGGTCCAGCTGATCGAGCCTCAGGGTCGTGCCGTCGAAGGCGGCTCCGAGAGATGCTCCGTGTTCGGCCGCGGCCGCGAGAAAGGCGGCCCACGGCCGCGCCACGCAGTCTGCGCACCCGGAGCCCGCGGTGTGCTCGTCCGTGTCGAACGGCCACTCGTCCTGCACCGGAGGCTCGTGGATCTCGGCTCCGTGCGCGTAGATGCCGGCGCGGGCGTGTACCGCGGCCTCCGGGTACACATCGCCGTGCACGACATCGGCCGGGGCGCCGGCGGGCGTAGCCGGCCCGGCTCCCTGGGAGAAGCCGACGAGCTCACGACCGCGGAGGCTCCCCCCCACGTACACGCCGCTGCCGGTGACGACGAGCGGCGCGGCCACTTCGGCGTCGCCGGCGCACACGACGCCGGACGCCCACAGCTCGGCGCGCAGGTCCATCCCCGCGTCGAGCACCCGCCGGGCGCGTCCACTGCGTACGTCGACACGGGCGCGCACTCGCGGCCAGGCGTCACCGGCCACGGCCGGAGCCGGCCACCACTCGGCGCGCCACGAGCCGGACGGCGGGGATGCCGCGGCGTCACCACTCGCAACTCCGCCTCCCGACGCCTCGCCCTCCCGGGTCATCGGCCCCCAGCGCAGACCGGCGGCGACCTCACCGAGCGCCTGAGCGGCCAGCGCCTCGGCGCGCCACCCTTCCGCGTCGGCCGTCTCCACCGCATGGAGACCGCCGAACGCGGCCACGACGACCAGCACGAACGCCGCCGCCAGCGTCATGATGACGAGTGCGGCCAGCATCGCATACCCTTGCGACCACCGGTGCGACGTCACCGCGCACCCACCACGGCGTCCGCCTCCCGGACCGCCGTCCGCCTGCCGACCCCGACAGCGAGCCTGAACGAGACGAGGCGGACCTCACTCCAGTCGGCCGCTCCCATCTCGGCCCCGGGCACCACGCGACCATCCGCCGTCACGTAGGACACCGAGAACGCCGTCACCCTGTCGCTCAGGTACGTGCCGGCCGCGTTGCGCCAGAGCACTCGCCGGGACGGATCCCAGCCGATCAGTACGACTTCGGGCGCCCTGTCCAGGCGATCGTGCTCCAACTTCAGGGCGAGTGACGGATCGCGCCCGGATGGAGGCGGCCCCACTGCGACAGCCAGACGAACGTCGCGGGCCACGGCCCGCGCGGCCGCAGCAACGGCCGTCTGCGCCTGCGCCTCGTCGTCGGATCGCGAGGCGACGGCGGCGATGTTCCACAGCCACGCCCACGCCGTCGCAAGGACCGCGGCGGAGATGGCCGCAGCCACGAGCAACTCCACGAGCGTGACGCCGCTTGACCCTCGGCGTGCGCGTCCCGACGCGAGCCACCGACGTGCGGGCGTCACGTGCCACCCCCCTCCGCCCCGCCGGGCACACGCCCCGCGGGCAGCGACGCCAGCCTGACCCGACACTCCCGCGCGATGCCCTCGCGAGTGGCGCGCAGATGCACATCCACGGCTCCGGCGGGCGGCGGCGCTGCGCACCACGCCGCCCAACCCACGACCGCGTCCGCGCCCAGGGGCTCCACGGCGCCGCACCCGACGAACCGCGCCACCGTGGTCACCGTGACGCCGTCGACCTCCCGGATGGTGACGAACGACCCCGCCGGTGCGTCGCCGGCGGTCTGGGCCGTCACGAACCACGCGGACTCGGCGTTGCGCGCCGTAACGGCGTGTGGGAACACCGCCACCACGGCGTCGCCCGCCTGGCCGCCGGCCGCGTACTGCTCCTCGTCCAAAGCCGGATACGCCGGGGCGCAGTACGGCAGCGCCCGCAGCCTCTGGACCTCGCGGGCCAGCGCACGGTCGAGCGCCATCGTCCGACCGAGCCTCGACCCGGCGGCCGACGCGTTCACGACGGCCGCCGTCACCACGGAGATCGTCAGCAGCAGCAGCGCGGCCGCGACCACGACCTCGAACAGCGAGAAGCCGGCCCGGCGCCCGCGCGGCGATCGGCGACCAGTGGTCACGGACATCTCACGCACCCCGACAACTGGATGACGACGTCGCGCGAGTGCGCGCCGCCGCTCACGGTGAAGCGACCGGCGCGAGGGCTCGACGAGCCCGGCACTCGCGCCCACCCCCATTCGGTGAACTCGAGGGTGTTGCCCGGGTAGTTGCTGGTGACCGCCACGCAGAGGCGCCCGCTGACCGCGGTCGTCCCGTCCGAGACGGTCACGGTGTAGTCACCATCCGGCTGTACGGCGACGCGCACGGACCCGGAGCGGGTCTGCGCCTCGGCCTGCGCGGCCCGCAGCACCAGAGCGAGCTTCCGCGCGCCCTGTGCGCCGGCGACCGAGGACCGCACCTGCGACGCGCTCGGCACGGCGATCGCCGCCAGCACGGCCGCCACCGCCAGCACGGTGAGCACCTCGAAGAGCGTCGTACCGCCTTCACGCCGCACTGATCACCTCCGGACCGCTGCCGATGTGCCCCGCCGGCGGGACGAGGCCGCTGCCGGCGGGGCAG
>CAYTRM010000191.1:0-5856 GCA_964440225.1 uncultured Thermoleophilia bacterium
TCATCGCGACCGCCGACATCGGCCGAAAGGACGCGCAGGGTCGGAACGAGGTGCAGCGCTACCGCTTTCTGATGGCGGTCACCCGCTCGCAGGAGGGCACGTGGCAGGTCAGCAACCTGCAGAGGTTGACCGACTGACCAGCGGCCACTGCTCGTCTGAGACTTGAGGCTCCCTTCACGGCACGTCGGCCGCTACGCACTCGGCCGCGCTGGCGAGTCGGGATCAGACGGCTTGACCTATGTACAGGTCTTGATGTTCTGTGAGGGCTGACGAGAAGCGCCTCCTGCAGGCACTTCCCAGCCTTGGCCGGCGAAGAGCCGACTCCCATTTTGGCCCGTTTCGGCCTGTTATTGCCTCTTATCGGCCTTTATCGGCCTTCATCGCTCTTCATCGCTCTTCATCGGGCATCATCCACATTCTTCGACTCTGCTGACGGCTCGACGTCACGAAAGCCGATAGCGCCGCCCTCGCTTCTCTCCCTCGGCTCGCAGCACGCCTCGTGACGCCAGTCGGCGAAGGAGGCGGCCAGCCCTCTGGGAGCTTGCCCATCCCAGAAGCTCGGCGCACTGCCCCGCCCGGATGGAACCATGGCGACGCACGAAATCGACGACCCTGTCCTCTTCGCTCGTGGGTACCTCGACCGGCGGGACGTCACTCGGCAATGCGAGCGCATAGAAGGCGCCGCCGCGCGCGCCGCGCATCACAGCGGCGCCCGAGCGCACCATGCCCTGCAGCTCGCGGCCAGCCTCACGGCTGTCAAGGCCGCTGTGCAGACGCCGGTAGTCGCTGTTCGTGAGGCGATGGTTGTGGCGCATGTAGAGCAGGGCCAGCTTCTGGCGCTCGTTCAGCTGCAGGTGCGCGGCGACGGCGTTCAGCCACGCAAGGCCCTCACTCGTCAGTAGCAGAGCGTGGTTCGAAAAGCTGACCGTGAACGTGCTGCGGTCATCGCGGAAGCGCGGCGGCTCCATGTGCGCCGCACGCATCTCGGCGATCATGCTGTCGATGCCGCTGCCGCGGTTCTCGACGAGGCGCAGCTGCTCGAGCAGCTGCATCAGGCGGCGGTTGCGGGTCGACTGCCGCTCTTCCAGGGTCTCGACGGTCACGTCACCGAAGAGGCCGCCGGGGCTCAGCACCTCAAGGCGGTCACTGAAGAGCTTGACCTGCACCTGACTGCCGCGCACGTAGCTGCTGTAGTCGCGGTGCGCGACGGCGTTCAGCAGGGCCTCCCGGATCGCGGCCCGCGGATACTCCGGGATGTCGGTGCGCAGCAGGCCATCGATGCGCGCCGCCGTGGCGACGCCTCCGCGTCGGCGTGCCCCTCGATGACGCGCCCCTCTTCCCCCTGGTAACGGACGTGCCTACCGAGCAGATCCTCGAGCCTCACGTAACCTCCGTGCGAGATAGAGAAGCCCACCTGCTCCTGCAACCGGGCAGCTCCAACTCCAGAGCGTCAGCCGCGCCCCCGCCTCCCACCACGCTTGTCATCCCCACCCGCGACAGAGACCGTGTACGGGAGCAGAGCCATCTCACGCGCCATCTTGATCGCCGCGGCGACCTGGCGCTGGTGACGCCGGCAGGCCCCGCTGACGCGGCGCGTCTTGATCTTGCCGCGGTCGTTCACGAAGCGGCGCAGGGCCGCCACGTCCTTGTAGTCGACCTCGTCGACCTTCTCCTTGCAGAAGGAGCAGTAGCGACGTCGCGCGGGGTCGATGGGACGACCCTTCTTCGGTGACCGTGCTTTGACCTTGCTCGTCGACATTCATGTGCCTCTCGGTTTGCCTGACCATCTCTTCGCGGCAGCGGACGCCACGTCTCGCTCGCGCTCGATACTACCCGCACGCCATCTCCAGCGCTGCAGGAGGAGGCGGCGGAGCGGATCGCGGGGCTGGTGCTGGCGGAGGGGTGAACGCAGCGTCAGCGGCGCAGGTGTTGCACTTCGTACTTGAACTCAGGAGGCGGCTGCATCTACGCATAGGCGATGACGAACGTCCTGCGGAATGGGAAGAGCAGACGCCCGTCGCGCTGCGCCGGATAGGCGTGGGCGACCCGCTCGCGCAGCCTGGCCACGAACTCGTCGCGCTCGCCATCGGTAGCAAGCGCATCGAGGAACGGACGCAGTCCCGTGCTGGCAATCCACTCGACGATCGACGAGGGGGACTCCATGAGGTGGACATACTCCGTCTCCCACAAATCGACAGAGCGGGCCTGTGGCACGAGGCAATCGTAGTAGAAGCCCGGCGGCTCCATTGTGAGCACGCCGAGAGGTCCACGCATTCGCTCAGCCCACGGTTCTTGGCGCGCGATCTCGTGGATAAGGCTGCGGACCTCGGCGTAGGTCGCGCTGGGGATCTGGAACGCCAGCGCCCCGCCGGGCGCGACGAATCCAAACAGACGCTCGATCAGCGGGCCGTGATCGGGCAGCCACTGCAGCGCGGCGTTGGAGAAGACCACGTCGAAGGGGACCTCGGGGCTCCACTGCGCGATGCCCAGGATCTGCCACTCCACGTGGGGATACGCCGCTCTGGCGGCCGCGATCATCTCGGCCGAGCTGTCCAGTCCAAGCACGCGGGCTTGCGGCCAACGGCCTGCGAGCACCGCCGTGCTGTTACCCGGTCCGCACCCCAGGTCGACGACAGCCGTGGGCGACTCGACGGCGATCCGAAAGGCGAGGTCAAGAGCCGGCCGCGTGCGTTCGTCGCCGAAGCGCAGGTACTCCCTGGGATTCCAGCCGGCCATGGACCCTCCGTCCTGCTAACGCGCCGCGCATGAGCAGACGCGGCCGACCTGCCGGTTCACGGCGGACCTTCTGGCGTTCTGCTCGATGCGCTTGTTAGCAGTCGGCAACAGCGACCTTCAACTCGCCTTCTGCTCGAGCCGCTCGGCGATCCATACCTTGATGATCGACTGGCGCGTGACCCCCAGGCGCCGGGCCTCGCGGTCGAGCGAATCGATCATCCAGGTGGGAAAATCGACATTGACGCGGCGCTGCTCACGGTTGGGCCGGCGGACCTTGGTCAGGTCGAGCTCGGACGTGATGTCCTCACCGTCATCGAAGCGCTTGTCGAGTTCACTTGCCTTCATAGATCGCCACCTCCTCGGGCCGAGAGCGGCGTACCGAGATCAGCCGGACGGCCTCGCCGCGGTAGGTGATGAACGCTGACCAGTGCTTGCCGGCGATGCATCCCACCACCAGGAACCGCTCCTCGGTGTCGCTGCGCGCAGGTGTCTCGGCGAGCGCTTCATCGCGCCACAGCGCCTGGGCCTCGACGAAGTCGATGCCGTGCTTGGCCTTGTTGGCGCGACTCTTGCGCTCGTCGAATTCGAAACCCACGGGCAGCTCCAGTTGCTGTTACGGTATTGAAAGTATACCCGCCGCATACCGAAAGCAACTACCACGACGCGTCTCCGGACGTACTGCAACGTACGTACCGCGCATGAGCAGACGCCGCTGACCTGCCGGTTCACGGCGGACCTTCTGGCGTTCTGCTCGATGCGCTTGTTCGGCGCGCCCACCTTCACAGGTCCTCGGGCTTCAGGCCGCTGTGCTTGGCGATGCGCGCGAGCATCCGCGGGCCGATCTCCTCACGGTCATGGAAGGCGAAGACGAGGTTGGGCCAGCCGGGGCGCGAGAGGACCTTGTGGGAACCGGTCTGACGCTCGACCGTCCAGCCAATGCGCAGAAGTGCCGCGAGGACGAGCTTGGCGCGGGTGCTGGGCCAGTCGCTCACGCAGCGGCGAAGGAGATGTTCAGGTACTCGCGGCCGGCCTCCTCGTTCTCGAGCCGGTCGGCGACGACGCGCAGGGCCAGCGCCTGCACGCGAGAGATGGCGTCGTCCTGGCTCGAACCGTAGGCGAGCACTCCGGGCAGCTCGACCACCTCGGCGATCCAGCGCCCGTCAGCCTCGCGCTCGAGCTCGATGCGAAACACGACCGACATCACTCACCTCCCTGAGACATCATGGGTAAGGATACTACCCCGCCTTGCCCACGGGAGACGCTCCGAACCTGCTACGCCGAACGCACGTCGGGGCGTTGAGCTGCGAGAGCTCACGCCACGGCCTTGAGCTGCGCTTGGGCGAGTCTGCTCGAACGCCTTGTTGGACGGCGCCAGGTCAGTCATCTCAGGTCGGGCAGCTCGCCGCGGTGGACCAACTCCCACTGCCCCGAGTCGCGGTCCCACCAGTAGATGCCTAGCTGGCGCGACTCGCCGTCCCCCCAGTAGTCGTCGTACTCGTAGACGATGACAGAGAGACCGGGATGGCCGCGGAGGATCGTCTTGTAGGGCTCTTGGGAGGAGACGCCGTTGTCGCTCGCAAGCCAGTACGACATGCTCGACTGGTCCGGGAAGTCACGGTGATACTGGCGCGCGAGCTTGGCGAACCTGGAGACGCCACCGATGCTCTCGTGAGTCAGCGAGCGGTCGCCCTCGGCGCCACCGGACACCCCTGAGGACACCGTTCTAGCGTTGATCGCGATTCGGAAGGGGAACGAGAGCGGTATGTCCCTCAGGCGATACTCGCTGATGAACATGTTCTTGCCGGTGCACCCCTCAACTTCCGTCTGCGGCCCGACGGTGACGGTATCGAGGAGTGGCCCGTAGTACTGCCTCACCATCGCAGCGACGCGCTCGCTGTCAGAATCCACGTTGGCGGGCGGTACCGCCGTGGAGGCCCGGGCGGCGCCGCACCCGGTGACCGCCGACGCACCGAGCATCACGGCCAAGAGCGCCATCGCAGCCCAGCTTGGAAACCCACTACGTGTGCCTCGCCACATGCGACCACCCCAGTCCGTCCAACGCACCGCGGATAAGCTGTGCGGGCAGCGCTCACAGGGTGATGAAGACCTGCGACGCACCAAGATCCGCTTGTTGGGCGCCGCGACGCCTGACAGTTCGAGAGACGCCACGACTACACCTTGCCGTCTGGCCCATGCCGCCGATCAGGACCGCGGGTGACCCGCCAAGCGATGAGCACGACCATGCCGACGACCGCGACGACGGCGCCAGCGCTGGTGAGCCAGTTGAGGTCCAGCCACTGGCCAAGGGCGACCAGGGCGATCGCCGCGAGGACGATGCCGGCGGCGACGAAGTCACGCTTGCTCCAGACGTCGGCGATCATCGCGTGTGGGTCTCCCCGGTCATGCAGTGCGGCCCCGGCTTTCGCTGCGCTTCGGGACGTGCGCCCAACGTACCGCGGATAAGCTGCGAGCGCCGCGGCTACGCCTTGCCGCGACGCTCTGACGAGTCAGCTTGATCCGCTGGTTGGACTGCTCATCAGTCGACAAGAAGGTACTCCCCGTCGGCGTTCCTGCGCGGGTCGCCGTCGGCCCAGCCGACGTTGGGAAAGAGGCGCCGCCAGAGGATCGTGCTGGCGACGAGGAGCGCCGCGTACAGCGAGAGCGTGAGCGCGCCGTCCAGGCCGAGATGCGAGAGGTCCCCGAGGAACGGCCGCAGGGTGAGCCAGAAGGCGACCATGCCCGCCAGGCCGGCGCCGGTGTAGCCTTCGCTGCGCCGGCGGAGCACGCCGACGAGCGGGAGCCCGAAGAGCAGCGCGCTCCAGGCGACGCCCACGGCGAACCAGCGCCCGTCGGCGAAGGCGTTGGTGAGCGGCGAGAACGCCGAGGTGACGCCGGCGACCACGACCAGGGCGACGAACAGGCGCTGGGGCCAGCGGTAGCGACGGCGGCGCGAGGGTGAGACGACGCGGGCAAGGGTGCGCGCGGCCTCACGCCGGTCGTCGCCCGTCGCAGTCAGGCCCGCCAGCACGGCCGACTTGGGTTCGCCGGCGAGCACGCGCCTCTCAGCAGCGAGAAAGTACCGTCTGCGCTCTCTCCACGTCATAGCTCAGTCTGTCCAAC
>CAYTRM010000192.1:0-5782 GCA_964440225.1 uncultured Thermoleophilia bacterium
CGTGGGGCTCCTCATGGCGGACATCCGGCACCCAATGCTGGCCTCGTTCATCGCGCCGGCCGACGGCGCCGACCTCCGCGCAGCCGAGCGCGTGCTCGCGGCCCTCCGCGCCGAGGCCGAGCGCAAGCTGCTCGACGACGGGGTGCCACCCGCCGCCACCTCGTTCAGACGTTCCGTCGACATGCGGTATCTCGGTCAGGCCTACGAGCTGACCATCCCGTGCGACGAGCCGCTCGCCGGTGAGCGCGCCGGAGATGGTGACGGCGCCCTCGAGCGACTCGTGGCGCGCTTCCACGAGACGCACGAGCGCGTCTACGGCCACCACTCGGCCGACGAACCCACACAGCTGGTCAACCTCAGGGTCGAGGGCATCGGCGCCGTACCCCGCGGCGCGTGGCGGGAGCGCATCGCCCCCCGCCACGAGCGCGACGGGCAACGGCCCGTGTACGTGCATGGCGAGGGGTGGCTCGACACGCCGGTCGTCGACCGGAGCCGGCTGAAGCCCGGCGAGGCCCACCCGGGACCTCTGGTCGTCGAACAGCTCGACACCACCGTCTGGATCCCGCCTCGGGACGTCGCCCGGGTCGACGAGCACGGCACGATCGTCGTGGAGGTGGCACTGTGAGCGCTCCATTCGAGAACGGCACGCCCTCTCCGTCGCCTCGGGAGCGGCACCGGGCGAGCGATCCCGTCACGCGCGAGGTCGTCGCCAGCAGTCTCGTGTCCGCGGCCGAGGAGATGAGCCGGGCCCTGAGGCGCAGCGCCTACTCGGCAATCATCTATGACATGCTCGACTACTCTTGTGCGATCTTCGGCCCGAACGGTGAGCTGGTGAGCCAGGCCGAGAACCTCCCGGCGCAACTCGGCGTGATGTCGTCGGTCATGGCGCACCTCGTGCGCAAGTTCGGTGACGGCGACATCGAGGCGGGGGACGTCTTCATCGCCAACCACCCCTACCACGGCGCCACTCACGCCAACGACGTCATCATCGCCATGCCCATGTATGCGGAGGGCCGGCTCATGGGGTTCGCGGCCACCAACGCACACCACATGGACGTCGGCGGCAAGACGGCCGCGAGCGAGGCCGCCGACGCCGTCGAGATCTGGCAGGAGGGCCTCCTGCTCCCTCTGGTCAAGCTGTATCGCGCCGGGGAGCCGGACGAGGCGCTCTTCGACGTCATCGGCGCCAACGTGCGCGTCCCCAAGGAGACGCTCGGCGACATCCGCGCCCAGATCGCCGCCTGCCGCACCGGGGAGCGGCGCTTCGCCGAGATCTGCGAGCGCTACGGAGCCGGCTCCCTCGAGCACCACATCGCCGGCATCTGGGATGCGACCGAGGCTGTGGTCCGCGATGGCCTGCGGCGGATGCGGCCAGGGACCTATCGTGCCGTCGGGCACATGGACCCGGACCTGTTCGGCGAGCGGCCGCTGCGGCTCGAGGTCGCCGTCACGGTGAGCGACGCCGCCGTCCACGCCGACTTCACGGGCACCGACCCGCAGACCCGCGGGAGCCTCAACTGCCCGCTCTCCTCGACGATCTCGGCCGTGTGGTATGCGGTCCGCTGCATGATCGGGTCTGATGTCGCGCAGAACGAAGGCGCGTACCGGCTGGTCACGACGCACGTCCCCGAGGGCTGCCTGCTCAACCCCATGTTCCCGGCGCCGGTGAGCGTGCGCCACCTCACCGAGCAGAAGGCGGCCGACCTCATGCTGCAGGCGCTGCGCGAGGCGTGCCCCGAGCGGTCCGCGGCCGGCTGCTCCGTCGCCTTCCCGACCTTCAACGTCACGGGGCTCGACGCGACGACCGGCGGCCCGTACCTGGCCGCGGACATCATCGGCGGCGGCATGGGCGGCCACGCCGGCGGCGACGGCGTCTCGGCCGTCGACACGCACATGGGCAACTGCGCGATGATGTCCGCGGAGGCGCTCGAGGTCGAGGCCCCGATCCGTGTGCTGTGCACGGAGCTCGTCCTCGACTCCGGCGGTCCCGGGGAGCATCGCGGCGGGCTCGCCCTGGAACGCCGCTACGAACTGCTGGCCGACGTCGCGAATGTCTCCGGCCGCTACGCCGACCAGACGCTCGAGGAGACGCGCCCGTGGGGCGCCGAGGGCGGCCTCCCGGGCGCCCGCGCCGCCGTGACGCTCGACCCCGGCAGAGCGGGGGAGCAGGAGATCCCCGGAAAGGGCGTCGACCTCCTGCTGCGCCGCGGCGACGTCCTTGCGCTCCGCTCCAGCGGGGGTGGAGGATGGGGCGACCCGCGGCGACGGGCGAGAGCCGACGTGCGCGCCGACGTGCGCAACGGCTACATCACCGCTCGACAGGCGCGCGACGCCTACGGGCTCGGCGCCGAGGAATGATGACGGCCCAAGGACGAAGCGGAGGCACTGCAGATGACTGAGACGACGAAGGCCGAGGAGCGCGTCCTCGAACGCATCCGCGCCGGCGGCGACGAGCTGGTCGGGCTGCTGGGCGAGCTGATCGCCTGCGACACGACCGCCCGCGAAGCGAGCGAGCCGGCGAGGGACGAGGCCAAGCTCCAGGGCATCCTGGCCTCGCGCCTGCGCGGGCTGGGCGCCGAGGTCGACGTCTGGGAGCCGGAGCCCTTCGTCTCGGGTGCATCCCCCGTCATCCCGTACGACCTCGACTTCAAAGGGCGGCCGCAGCTGCTGGGCCGCCTCGCCGGCGCGGGCTCCGGCCGCGCGCTTCTGCTGAACGGCCACATCGACGCGGTGCCCTATGGCGACCTGGCTCGCTGGGACAGCCATCCGCTCACCGGCGACGTGCGGGACGGCTACCTCTACGGCCGCGGCGCCAACGACATGAAGGGCGCCATCGCCGCGTTCGTGCACGTCCTCGAGTGCCTGCGTGCGGAGGGCGTGCGGCTGCGCGGCGACATCGTCGTCGCCACGAACACCGACGAGGAGTCGAGCGGCGCAGGCAGCCTCCGCGTCGCCGAACGAGGCGTAACCGCGGACGCCGGGATCACCGGTGAGCCGACCGGGTTCGACGTCTGGGCTGCCTGCCGCGGCACGATCAACGTACGCGTCACGGTGCCGGGGCGCACCGGCCACGCCGAGATGCCGCAGCCCAGCTGGCGGGACGGAGGCGCCGTCAACGCGATCGAGAAGCTCGAGCCCGTGCTCGGCGCCATCCGCGCCCTGCGAGAGGACTGGCGCACGCGCGAGGACGGGCGGCACCCCCTTCTCGCGCCGCCCGACATCGTGCCCACGCTGCTGCGCGCCGGGGAGTGGATGGTGACGTACCCGGACAGCAGCGTGCTGACCTGCGACGCGCAGTACCTGCCGGTGCGCGTCGATCCCGCCGGCTACGGCAAGGGCGTGCGCGAGGAGATCGCGGCCCGGCTGCACGCCGCGGCGGCCGCCGACCCGTGGCTCGCGGAGCACCCGCTCACGGTCGAGTTCATCGCCGAGACCGCTCCCGCCGAAGTCCCGGGAGACCATGAGATAGTGCGGCTGGCCCTGCGGACGGCCGCGGAGCTCGGCCACGAGGGCAGGCACTCCGCGCTGGATTCGTGGCACGACGCCGCGACCTACACCCGCTTCGGCACGCCGACCGTCTCGTTCGGGCCGGGCGGCTTCGAGACGGCGCACCGCGAGAACGAGCGTGTGCCGGTGCAGGACCTCGTCGACCACGCCTGCGCCGTCGCGCTCATCGCGATGCGCTTCTGCGGCGTGTGATCCTCGGGGCCGGCCCCGATGGTTTGTCGCCGCAGGCCTCCCGCAGGTAGAGTCGGCCGACGGATCCCGTGAGGTGCGCCGAGGCGGCGCCTCCCCGGCCTGCGACCCCGGAGACGCTGTGGCGGACGACCAGCTGATCATGCTCGACTTCGACGGCGTCATCGTCGACTCGCTCCACGACCAGAGCAGCGCCTTCGTGGAGACCCTGCGGGCGCGCGGCTTCGAGGCCCTGGCGACGCCGGAGCGGTTCCTGGACTTCACCGAGACCAACTGGTTCGAAGCGCTCGCCGAGGCGGGCGTCCCGGCCGCCGTCGCGGAAGAACTCGACGACGCCTTCGGCGCGGCGCCCAGCCCGGAGCTCTTCCCCCGCATGGCCGAGGTGATCGAGCGTCTCGCCGCCGCGCACCCCGTGATCGTCATCACCTCCAGCCGCACCGGCGTGGTGGAACAGATCCTGGCCGAGCACGGCGTGACCGGCGTGACCGAGGTGATCGGCGGCGACCGGGAGCCGAGCAAGACACGCAAGATCGAGGATGCGCGACGACGCTTCGGCCGCGCGCTGCCGGCCTGGTACGTGTGCGACACGGTCGGCGACGTACGAGAAGCCCGCGAGGCGGGCGCGCGCACCGTCGGTGTCGCCTGGGGCTGGCACGGAGCCGAGCGCCTGCGCCGCGCCGGCCCCGACCACATGGCGCACGCGCCCAGCGACCTGCTCGACCTCTTCTAAGCCCCGTCGAGCCGGCCGCCGGCGGATCCCCTCCCGGCCGTAGCGGTCTCGTGCTACCCTGCTCCCGAGCG
Organism: uncultured Thermoleophilia bacterium; assembly: GCA_964440225.1. Lineage (GTDB taxonomy): Bacteria > Actinomycetota > Thermoleophilia > UBA2241 > UBA2241 > CAIXSE01. Next base: position 4,498 of record CAYTRM010000192.1, read on the forward strand.
GCCACGGGAGGGATCATGCTCGTCGCGACGTTCGGTCCGACCACGGGGTGGGCCAGCCGGGAGATCATCTGGGACGAGACCCGCTTCATCCTCGTCGGCCACGGTACGATCAGCGCCGCCGGCCTCTTCGACTACGATCGCCTCGGCCAGCTGCAGTGGGCCTCGGCCGACGTCCGAGACTGGGCCTGGTCCGTGGCCCGGTGGGAGGCCGGGGACGCGCCGCGCCCGGCGGGCGGCGGGGCGGCGGGCGGCGGGGCGGCGGGAGGCGCAGAGACCGGCCGCGGCGGCTTCCCGGCCTGGGCGCTCGTCCTCGTCGTGGCGGGCGTCGGGGTGCTCGTCCTCGGCATCCTGCTCGCGATCCTGATCCCCGCCTTCGTGCTGCGCACCGGCGAGACCATCGCCAACGAGACCGAGGTACAGGCGGGAGTGCGAAACATCCAGATGGGCATCGAGTCCTGGGCCCTTGAGCACGGCGGCGCCTACCCCGACGCCGGCTCCGTGAGCGGCTCGGACCTCAGCCGGTACATGAGCTCCTGGCCGACGAACCCGTACACGGACCTCCCCATGACGCGCGGAACGAGCCCGGGGTGCTACGACTACGAGGTCGGCTCGGGCGGCGGTTCGTTCCATCTCGTGGGCTACGGTGACGACGGCAAGATCGTCGTCGACGTACGCAGTGACGAGGGGACGACGTACTAGTGCTTGAAGCTCCGGCACGGCTCGCAACGCCGTCTTGCCGGCACGCGACGGCAGGTGCTCACGGCACGGCGACCCTGCAGGCCCGGCAGTCGCAGTCGGGCGCGTGCGTCCACCCCTGCTCCGGCGCCGCCGTCGCGTCGTCCACGCGCCGCGGCACACGCTCCCGGCGCCCCGTCACGAAGAAGGCGCCGCCCTGGTACTCCCACAGATCGCCCGCCGGGGACCAGACCTGCGCCGGCGCGCCTTCGGCGATCACCCGTGCCCGGTCGAAGGTGAGCCCCGGCCAGCACAGGACGCTCCCGGGGCCGCGCGAGGCCGAAGCGACCGCCTCTCGGCCGGGGCCGCGCCGGGTGGTGTCCGAAACGAGCATGGTCTCCTTCGGGGAGGGGGAGTACGGTGTGATCCGTTCGCTGGTTTCTTCGGCATCCCGCGGGTCTGGCCACTGAGGCGCCGTACCCATCGTGACCGGGTAGCCCGCCCTCAGCGCGTCGGAGACTCCCGCATACCATATACCCCGAGGGGGTATCATCAACTGACGTCAACGCATGACTCACTGGAGGGTGATCCATGGCTACTGCCGAGATCG
>CAYTRM010000193.1:0-5770 GCA_964440225.1 uncultured Thermoleophilia bacterium
GTGTACCCGCCCGGGTGCTACGCCGGCACCGGGGAGCTCGTCCGTCTGTGCGGGGTCGTCGCCCGCTACGACGGCATCTACACGTCGCATGTGCGCGGCGAGCGCGAGACGATCCTTACGTCGGTCGCAGAGGCGATCGGCATCGGCCGCGGCGCCGGGATAGCCGTCGAGGTCTCGCACAACGCGCCCAAGTGGGGCGCCCCCGAGGATGCGTCCGCCAATCTGGCGCTCATCGAGGCCGCACGGCGCGAGGGCATGGACGTCACGACGGACAACGACGTCCACACGGAGCTCGCCCCCAGGCTCTCGAGGGCGCTCCCGCAACCCATCCTCGACCTCGGTCACGACGCGCTGCTCGCCCTTCTCGCCGAGCGGCGCGAGCGGCCGAACCTGCGCCGCGCCGTCCTCGAGGACGAGTTGCCCGGCGCCGGCTACACGGGCGTGGTCCGCCACGGCCGCTTCGACCGTATCGTGATCCTGCACGCCGGCCGCCACCCGGAGTACCGGGGGCGCTCGGTCGCCGACATCGCCGCCGAGCGCGGGGCCGACGCGTTCGACACCTATCTCGACCTCATCGTGGAAGAAGACGATCAGATCGTCGGCATCTTCGAGTACATCGAGGAGAAGAACATCCGGGCGCTGCTGCAGAGCCCCGTGGCGATGATCTGCTCCGACGGTCTCGTCATGGCGCCGCCCGAGGAGCTCGACGACCCCGGGCTCTACTGGCCGTGCAGTTACGGCGAGTACCCGGGGATCCTCGAGCGCTACGTGCGCGACGAGCCCGTCCTGCGTCTCGAAGAGGCGATCCGCAAGATGACGTCCTTCCCCGCGCAGCGCTTCAGGCTGTACGATCGCGGCGTGCTGCGCCCGGGGCTCAAGGCCGACATCGTCGTGTTCGACCTCGACCGCGTGCGCGACCGCGCGACCAATCCGCCTCCGCACCGGTTCCCCTTCGAGAACGTCCCGCACCGGTCGCCCGAGGGCATCGACTGGGTGTTCGTCAACGGGGCCCCGGTGATCGCCGACGGGGAGCACACCGGCAGCCTGCCGGGCCGCGTCCTCAAGCGGCGTTGAAGGGTCTCCGCCGCCTCCGCGCTCTGCCAGAACGTACAAAGGTCGGCGGTGTTCCCCAGTCTTGACCCTCGCGCTGTACTTGGACATCGTGTAGAATCGCCGGCATGATCACCGTCCAGGACATCCTTGAGATCTCCGAGCTCAACCTGCGTCTCCTGGCCGGACACTCGTCGACGAGCAATCCCGTCCGCTGGGTGCACATCACCGAGATCCCTGATGCGACCAAGTGGCTCAAAGGCGGTGAGCTCCTGCTGACCACCGGCTACGGCTTCGTCGGCGAGGAGGAGCAGCAGGTCGAGCAGCTCAAGCAGCTGATCGATCACAACATCTCGGGGCTGGGCTTCGGCACCGGCTTCAGCTTCGACAAGGTCCCTCCGGCGCTCATCAGGGTGGCGGAGGAGTACGACTTCCCGCTGTTCGAGGTGCCGTACCACATACCGTTCATCGCCATCACCGAGGCGGTCGCCTCGAAGATCGTGAATGAGCAGTACTCGCTCCTGCAGCGGAGCCTCGCCGTCCACGAGAAGCTCACCAAGATCGTCCTCGAGGAGAAGGGGCTCGAGGCCATCCTCTCCACGCTCTCGGCTCTGGTCGGCTGCTCGGCCGTGCTCTTCGACTTTCACGGCGTCGTCCTCTGCGAGGCCGCCTATCGGCGCCACCTGGGCGGCGAGCTCATCGCCGACCTGTGGCGCCAGATCAGCGACCGGCGCGCCGACCGCCAGAACTTCGCCCTCAGCATGGAGGGCGTCGGATCGGGCGTGCAGGTCTATCCGGTGGTCGCGTCGCACCGCATCGGCGCCTTCCTCGCGGCGGTCAAGGACAGCGGCGACTTCAGCGAGTACGACCGCATCATCCTGCACAACGTCGTCACCGTGACCGCGCTGGAGCTGGTGAAGAAGAAGGCGGTCGCCGAGACCGAGAAGCGTCTCGCCGGCGACTTCTTCGACGAGCTCATCGCCAGCGACCTGTACGAGGAGGAGATCGCGAGGCGGCTCGCCTTTTTCGGGCTCGAGCCGCAGTCGCCGCACCTCATCATCCTCGTCGGCATCGACGGGCTGGACGAGGAGCCCGACGCCGCTCCGGACCGCGCCGAAGTCGCCGTGCAGGACGTCAAGGAGCGCCTCCACTGGGCGGTCGACGAGTTCATGGCGAAGCGCGAGTCCCTGTTCATCAGCGCGTCGCGCAGCGACTCCGTCGTGGTGCTCGTCCAGCCCGGCGAGCTCGACGCTCCGGCGCTGCTCGCGCTTGCCGCCGAGCTGCAGGCCGTGATCGGTGAGATGCTCCCGGAGATCTCCGTCTCGATCGGTATCGGCCGGCCTCACCGCCAGCTCACCGATCTCCGGCAGAGCTACTACGAGGCCAGCTACGCGATCAAGATCCGCAAGCTCAAGGGGGAGCCCGGCGTCATCGCCAGCTTCGACGACCTGGGGTCGTACGGGCTTCTGCTCGGCCTGCAGGACACGCTGTCGCTCGAGGTGTTCTACGACAGCGTTCTCGGCAAGCTCCAGGAGTACGACGAGCAGAACTCCAGCGACCTCGTGCGCAGCCTGGCGTGCTTCCTCGAGGCGAACGGACACTGGGGCGACGCGGCCGAGAAGCTCTACGTGCACCGTCACACGCTGCGGTACCGCATGAAGCGTGTGGAGGAGATCACCGGCCGCGACCTCAATCGCTCGCAGGATCGTATGGAGTTCTGGCTCGCGCTCCGCGCGAAGGAGCTCATCGACCGCGCCAGGAAGGGCAAGCCCGCCTCGAGCTGACGCCGGTCCTGCGGCGGGCTCGTGGCCCCCATCCCGTCCGGCTTCACCGCCCGAGCAGCGCCCCGTTGTCCACGGGGATGTTGACGCCGGTGACGCCCTCGTCCTCGAGGCAGAAGCGCACCGCGGCGGCGACGTCCCGCGGCTGCACGAGCCGCCCGGCCTCGCCGCGCGCCGCGCGGAGCGTCGCGTCGCGGTGCTCGTCGTCCTCGAGATCGACGGGCCCCGGCGCCACGCCGCAGACGCGGATGCCGTCGTCCGCCCACGCGCCCGCCAGCCCAGCGACCAGGTTGATCTGGGCCGCCTTCGCGGCGCTGTGAGCGGCGAACGCCGGCCACGGCCGGAGTCCAAGCAGGTCGGTGACGGCGACGATCACGCCGCCGGGACGCTCCCCGGGCGACCTGACGGCGAGCAGGTGCCGACGCGCCGCCGCCGCGGCGAAGAAGAACCCCTTGGCGACGGTGTCGAACGACTCGTTCCACGCGGCCTCGGAGACGGCGTGTGGAGGAGCGGGCGCGAAGGGCCCGCTGGCGGCGAACACGAGCGCGTCCAGGCCCCCGAGGGCGCCGGAGCCGTCGTCTACCAGGCGGGAGGCGCCGGCCGCCGAGCTCACGTCACCGTGGACGGCGGCGGCCGCCGCGGCGCCCGCCGCGCGCAGGGCTTCGACCTGCGCGTCGGCCTCGGCGTCCGGGGTGCGCGTCGTCACGCAGACGGCGGCGCCCAGGCCGGCGAGGTCCCGGGCCACGGTCCTGCCGAGCCGGCGCACGCCGCCGATGACGAGGATGCGCGCGCCGGCGACGTTCACGACGGCTCTCCGAGGTGGTCGTACACCACGGTGGCGATGGCGGCGATGGCCCTGTCGGCGCGCAGCTTGGCGTCGTAGTCGAGGCCCTTCCAGTAGACGACCATGACGATCGGCGCGCCCGAGGGCGTGTAGATGATGGCGACGTCGTTGCTCGTGCCGCTGACGCCGCCCGTCTTGTTGGCCACGAAGAGCTCGTCCGGCAGGCCGGCGGGCAGCTTTTCGCGCCACTCCTGGTGGCTCATGATCTGCAGCATGAGCCGGCACGACGGGCCCGTGGCGCAGCGGTCCTCCGCGATCATCGCGAGAAGGTCGGCCATGTCGCGCGGCGAGCTCTTGTTGTCGAGCGCCTGGTCCACGACGAAGGAGTCCTCGTAGCCGAGAGATTCGTCCCTGCCCCATCGGCGCTCGTACAGATGCAGGAAGCCGGCGCCGTCGAGGCGCGCGTTCTCGTCGAGCACGCGGCGCAGCGCCGACTCGCGTTCTCCTCGCGCCTCGATCTCCCCCCAGAGGGCGACGGTCTCTGCGCCGCTCAGCCCGTGCCACTCGCTCCCGGCTCCGGACTCGATCAGGAAGTACTCGCGGTTCGGCATGGAGCAGTCGATCGTCTCCAGCCCGAGGCTGCGCATCGTCGCGTTGACCGCCCCCAGCCCCACCAGCCGCCACAGCATGTCGGTGGCGGTGTTGTCGCTGAGGGTGATCATGAGGTAGAGCAGGTCGCGGACGCTCGGGCGGAGCCCCTCGTGGCAGTGGATCAGCGTGCTGCCCGGACTCTTGTCGCCGTCGGTGAGCGTGAGGCGGTCGTCGAGCCGCAGTTCCCCGGCGTCGACGCGACGCATGACCTCGACCATGATCGGGACCTTGAAGCAGCTGGCCATGGGGAAGAGCTCGTCGGCGCGGATGCTGACGGCGGCCTTGCTGGCGAGATTGCGCGCGGCGACACCGACGACGCCTCCCACTTCGGCGGCGATGGCGGTGATGCTCCCCTCGATGTCGGCCGTGCCGGCCACGTGGCGCCCCCTTCATAGCCTGTGGCTACGATATACGAGGCTTGTCGGCCGGGCCAGGATGGGGAGCCGCGTGCGGGGCCGGACGGCGCACGGCCGCGACGACCGGCGGCGCTGCGTCGCCATGGACAAACGGTCCGGTCTCCGCTTGGGGCGAGCGACATCTCGGACGGAGCCGCGCAGCGTATCCCGCACGATGTCGTTCAGTAGTGCGCGGTTCTTTGTTGTTTTGGTCTTTTCTGGGCGCTCTCTTGTGCTAGACTGCCCAATCGTGCGCGACTGTGCGCACGCTAAGCCTTGAATCCAAGTGCAGGATGAGGAGCGAGGAGGAGTCATGATCGTCGGTGTCCCCAAGGAGATCAAGAACGAGGAGTACCGCGTAGCCGTCACGCCGAACGGTGTGAAGGAGTTCGTGCGCGCCGGTCACACCGTGATCGTCGAGAAGGGCGCCGGCGTGGGCAGCGGCTTCGACGACGCCGCGTACAAGGCGGCCGGCGCGTCGCTCGCCAAGGTCGAGGACGTCTTCGCCAAGTCCGACATGATCGTCAAGGTCAAGGAGCCGCTCCCGCAGGAGTGGCCGATGTTCAAGAAGGGCCAGATCCTCTACACGTACCTGCACCTCGGCGCTGCGTACGCCAGGGATCTCACCAAGGGCATGCTCAAGGCCGACATCCGCGGCATCGCCTACGAGACCGTGGAGCTGCCGAACGGCGCTCACCCGCTCCTCTTCCCCATGAGTGAGGTCGCCGGCCGTCTCGCGATCCAGGCCGGCGCCACCCACCTCCAGAAGGACAACGGCGGCCGCGGAGTGCTCCTCGGCGGCGTCACCGGCGTGTCTCCCGCCAAGGTCGTCGTCATCGGCGGCGGCACCGTCGGCGTCAACGCCGCCAAGATGGCGGTCGGTATGCGCGCCCGCACCGTCATCCTCGACAACAGCGCCGACCGTCTCGCCTACCTCGACGACATCTTCGGCGGCAGCGCCGAGACCGTGCTCTCGACCGAGGCCGCGATCGAGGAGCAGATCACCGACGCCGACCTCGTGATCGGCGCCGTGCTGCTCCCGGGCGGCGCCCAGGCTCCGCACCTCGTCAAGCGCTCCATGCTGAAGAGCATGTACCCGGGTTCGGTGC
>CAYTRM010000194.1:0-5708 GCA_964440225.1 uncultured Thermoleophilia bacterium
CCGGCGACGAGCCGTTCCTCGAGATCCTCGAGCTGGTTCGCCGTGAGGCCGGGGACGGGCGCAACTTCGTGAAGAAGGCCGTCAACTGGGCGCTCCGCAACATCGGCAAGCGGAACCGTGGTCTGCACGCGGCGGCGATCGCCACGGTCGAGACCATCCTGGCGGAGTCCGACGCGCGCGCCGCGGCGACGCCCGGCGGCCGTGGCGACCCGGCCGTGCGCAGCGCCCGCTGGGTCGCGCGCGACGCGCTGCGCGAGTTGCGCAGCGACAAGGTCGTCCAGCGCGTGCAGCGTCGCGGCTGAGCGGCGATCCCGCCGTCGAGTCGGGACCGACCGTGAGGCTCGGGAGCAGTGCGCCCGCACTGGCCCCAGTCTCATCGCGGTAGTAGTATGGGATCTCTCGCGGGCTCGTCCCGCTCCGGCCGACCAGGGGGACCCATGCCGGTCGCGGAGACCAAGGGTTCGTTCGCCCAGTCACAGAGGCGCCACCCGCGTCTGCTTCGTGTCATCAGCTGGCTGCGGGGTCATCCCGTGCTCTGCGGCATCGCCGGGGCGGCGGGGATAGCCTCCGCCTTCGCGTTCGACATGTCGATGGCCGGGATCTTCATGAACGGCCTGTACGTGGTGCCCCTCGTCTTCCTTGCGCTCTCCGTCAATGAACGCGCCGTGGCGTTCGCGGTCGCGGTCACGCTGGCCCTGCAGGCCTTCGTCCTGTTCTGGGAGGCGCGTCTGGACTGGGACGGCGTCCTCGTGCTCGTGTACGGGTTGATCGTGGGCGGCGCTCTGGTCATGCTCTCGTATCTCATCAAGCGGCTCGCGACGATCAGCGAGCACTCGATCCTTCGTGCCCAGCTCTCCGAGGCGGGCGCCGACATCCTCGGGAGCGGCCGCTCCCGCGACGATCTGGACGAGCTGCTCGAGTACGCTCTCGAACGGCTCGGCGAGCAGCTCGACGCCACCAACGGCCTTCTGCTGCTCCTCGAGCGCGGGGAGTGGGTGGGCCGCGCCGGCTTCGGCATGGGGGTCGACGCCCGGGCCATCGTGGCGGCGTACGCCGACGTTCCCCTCGCGACGCAGGCGATCCGCGCCGACAGCGCCCTGACGCGCGACCTCAGCTCCGCGGACGCCGCGCCACTGGCGCCGCTGGCCGCCCACATCCGCCTCGAGCGCGTGCTCCTCCTGCCCCTGCGGGCGCTGGAGCGCGAGGTGGGCGTGATGATCTACAACCGGCCGCAGGACTACGGCGAGTACAGCGGCGAGCAGGTCTCGCTCGCCGAGGGCCTCGCCCGCTACGTCGGCGTCACGGTCGACAACGTGCGCCTCATGCTCGAGCTCAACCGGAGGCGTCGCGACCTCGAGCTGGTGCGCGACTCCAGCCTCGACTTCGCCCAGAGCATCGACATGGGCGAAGTGCTGGAGGCGGTCGTCACGCGGCTGCTCGACACGCTCGGGATGCACGCCTGTGAGATCCTGGAGGTGGACGTCGAGACCGGCGTGATGCGCTCGCTCGTCAGCTACGACGACGGCGCCTTCGAGAGCCAGGACGCGCTCGGACGCGAGTATCCCATCGATCGTTACGCCACGAGCGCGCTGGCCATCAACAGCCGCCGGCCGGTGATGGTGACCTCGACCAGCGATCCGCGCCTCAACGACGCGGAGCGCGAGTACATGCAGCGCTGGGGGCACCACGCCGAGCTCCTCATCCCCCTCAGGATCCGCGACCGCGTGCTCGCGCTCGTCGATCTCATGGACCACCGCGAGGGGCGCGTCTTCAGCGACGACGAGGTCGATCTGGCGCGCACCATCTGCCGCTTCGCCGCGCTCGCGATCGACAAGGCGCGCCTCTTCGACCAGCAGCGGGCCATGACCGAGCGGCGCGACCGTCTGGCCCGTCGTCTGCAGCGCTTGCAGTCGTTCGCGGTCGAGCTCAACCAGCGGCTCGACCGAGCCGACCAGCAGGACGTCCTGGACGAGGTGACGCGCGGGTCGCTCGACCTGCTGCACGTGCGCGCCGCCGCCGTCGTGGCGGGCGGCGGCGAGTACCTCGCGGTGCGCTCCCTGGCCGTGTCCGGGACGGCGCCGCCGAGCGTCCTCGCGGCGGCCGAGGCCGACCTGCTCGAGCGCTGCGGCGTCGCCCTGGCGATGCCGGACGACGAGAGCTTCGCCGGCGGAGACGTGGCCGTGGCGCCGGTGGGTGAGAGCGGCGGGCTGCTGTTCGCGCCGCTCGAGGGCGACGCGGCGCAGCAGACGGTGCTCGTCGTCGCCGACAAGATGCTGGGCGGTTTCGACGAGGAGGACCGCCTGCTCATCGCGACGCTGGCGGCGCAGCTCAGCGCCAGCCTGCACAACGCGATCGCGTACCAGCGCGAGCACGCGATCGCCGAGACCTTCCAGCAGGCGCTGCTCATGGAGCCGCCGGCGATCCCCGGCATCGAGGTCGGCGTCCACTACCGGGCCGCCACCGACGCGGCCCGGGTCGGCGGCGACTTCTACGACCTCGTGATGCTCGGCCCCGGCCGTCTCATGGTGATCGTCGGCGACGTGTGCGGCAAGAGCCTCGGCGCCGCCGCCCAGTCCGCCGTCGTGCGTTACATGCTGCGCGCGTATGCCGCGGAAGGGTCACCCGGAGAGGCGCTCTCCCGGCTCAACGCCGCGGTCATCGCGCAGACCCCGAACCAGCCGTTCGTCACGCTCATCGTCGCCTACATCGACGTCGCCCGGCACATGTTCGAGTACGCGGTCGCCGGCCATCCGCGACCGATCGTGCTCGCCGGCCACGGCGATTTCCCGATGCCCGAAGAGGGCAACGTGCCGGTGGGCATCTTCCGCGGCGCCACGTACCCGACCAACCGGGCCGTCCTGCCCGACGGCTCGTGCGTCGTCATGTACACCGACGGTATCACCGAGGCTCGCCGCGACCGGGTGCTGTTCGGCGAGGAGCGTCTCAAGCAGGCGATCCGCGCCAACATCCTGCTCGACAGCCAGGACCTGGCCGACGCCCTGCTCGAGACCGTCAAGGAGTACTCCGGGGGCGTGCTCGCCGACGACTGCGCCATCGTCACCATCCGGCTGCCCTGAGGTAGCGGCCGCCCTCGGGTCGGATCAGGCGGCCTCCCGGGTGTGAGCGTCGTGCCGGTGGTGCGGGTAGCGCGTGTAGCGCACGACCGCCGCCCGGTCGATGAATCCCAGCAGGTGGCCTTGTCCGTCCACCACGACGGCACGGTCGGCGGAGCGGTCGCGCATCGCCCGGAGGACGGCGATCGCGTCGTCGTCGGGAGACACAGACGGGAGCGCCTCCGCCGGCACCATCACGTCCCGCACGCGGTCGAGGCCCCAGCGGTCTCGGGGCGAGCGCTCGAGGTCGGCGGCGCACACCAGCCCGTCGTAGTCGGCGTCGGCTCCGCTCCCGGCGACGGGGAGACAGCGAGACTCGTAGTCGGTGAACCGGTCGTGGGTCGCCCACTCCACCGTGACGTACGGCGGCAGCCAACCGGCGGGGCGGGTCATGAGGCGCCTGGCCGGCACGCCGGCGAGGTCGCGGTCGAGCTCCGCCTGGCCGGCCGTCGCCCGCGCCGCCTGGATCATCATCCAGCCGATCAGCGCGAGCCAGATGCCGCCGAAGCCGCCGCCGGCGACGAGCTGGAACGCGCCCAGGGAGATGAACGCCCAGGCGAAGACCTGCCCGACGATCGCGGCCCACTTCGTCGCGCGGTAGAGGTCGCGCGACCGCCACCAGAGCAGGGCACGCAGCACGCGCCCGCCGTCCAGCGGGAAGCCGGGGAGGAGGTTGAACACGACGAGCACGGCGTTCGCCAGCCCCAGGTAGAAGAGCACCGCGACGAGCTGCTCCGGGCCGGGCAGCACGAGAGCAAGGCCCAGCGAGCCTGCCGCGATCGCGACGCTGACCAGCGGGCCGGCGATCGCCATCCAGGCCTCGCGGCCCGGGGTGTCGGGGTCACGCTCGAGGCTGGCGACGCCTCCGAGGAGGAAGAGCGTGATGCCGCGCACGGGGATCCCCTGCGACCGCGCCACGAGCGAGTGGCCGAGCTCGTGCGCCAGCACCGAGCCGAAGAGGAGGAGCGCGGCGGCCAGGGCGGCGCCCCACGTGGCGACGGGTCCCCACTCCTGGTAGCTGAGCGGGAAGAAGCTCGTGGCGAGCATGAACGTGAGGAGCGCAAGGATGAAGAACCAGCTCGGGTGGATCGCCACCTCTATGCCGAACAGTCGGCCGATGCGGATGCCGTTCATGGCTCACCTCCTCCGGGGTCCTGCCTAGAGTGTTGCCGGAGGCTAAACCTCAGGTGAAGGAAGTGAACGTCAGGCCGCGGATACCGAGGTGGTGAGGGCGTCCGCCACCGCCAGCACCCGCGCGCGGCGGCCGAGCCGTCGGTCCTCGGCGGCGAGAGCAGCCTCGACGGAGTCGAAGGCCGTCACGCCCAGCCGCTCGAGCGGCGCGAGAAACGCCGGGTCGGCGGCGCCCACCACGGCGAGGCGCCGCCGCTCGAGGACGCGGGCGACGACGAAGGCGCGCTGCCCGCCCGGTCCGAGCGGCTCGCGGAGCCCGCGAGCCGTGAGCTCCGCCGGCGAAGAGGAGGCCTCGAGGGCGGCCAGGAAGTTGAGCTCTCCCGGGCCTCGCCCGACCCCGTCGGGCAGGTCGGCGCAGACGACGATGAGGCCGCCCTCCTCGACCGCCGGCCGGGCGGCGAGCCCGATGGACGTGGCCGCCCGGCTCGCCTGGTAGAGGTTGTCGCTCTTGGGCCGGCACACACCGGCGACGACGACGTCGAAGCGGCCCTCGACGGAGCGCAGCCAGGCGCCGGCATGCGCGCTCGCGAGGGCCTCCTGGACGGCGGCCGGATCGCCGGCGCCGACGCCGGCGGCGCGTCCGTCATCGTCCACGACGAGATTGACGCCCCAGCGGAGCGGCGTGCGCGCGGCGATCTCGCGGAGCGTCGACTGGAACGGGTTGCCGTGGAGCTTGCCGAGCGCGACCCCGGGCGCCGAGATGAAGGCGGGGCGGTGCGTCCAGGCGATGGTCTCGCGACCGGCGCAGCCGATGGCGACGCCCTTGACGCCGCCGGAGAAGCCGGCGTACAGGTGAGGCTCGACGATGCCGACGGTGATCGCGAGGTCGGCGGCGGCAACGCGCCGGGCGATGCGTACGGGCGCGCCGGCGGCGGTCGTGCCCAGGTCGGCGACCTCGGACTCGATGCCCTGGGCATCGATCACCTCGACGCGTCGGGCGAGCGCGCGGCCGACGAGCAGTTCGCGTTCCGCCCGGTGCGTCGTCGCGTGCAGGCCACAGCCGATGGCGACGGTCACGGCGCCGGCGCTGACGCCGGCCGCCTCGAGTTCGTGCAGGACCGCCCCGAGCACGAGCGGGCCTGGACAGGGCCGGGACGCGTCGGGGATGGTGACGACCACCGACCGCGCGCCGCGCGCCGGCTCACGCAGGCGCGGCGCCCCGAGCGGCCGGGCGATCGCCGTCGCCAGAGCCGCCTCGAGGTCGGCGAGCGGGACGCGCTCCGCGGGCGGTTCGAAGGCGTCGGCCTGCGGCACGCCGAGGCGCGCCGCGCCGCAGGCGACCCAGGGCGCCTCGCTCACGGCGTGGCGGTCCGTCCGCCGGCGCCGGGCGACGTGTCGCGCGCCGGCCGCCTCTTCTCCGCGCCGCGCCAGAGCCACCACATGGCGACGACTCCGGCGAACGGG
>CAYTRM010000195.1:0-2120 GCA_964440225.1 uncultured Thermoleophilia bacterium
TCGCGCTGCGCCGCTTCGGCGTCGACGAGCTCGACCTCGAGGACGTCTTCGTCGATCTCGTCGGGCAGGGCCGGCGATGAGCGGCTTCGTCCCCTTCCTGCGCAAGGAACTCAGTGAGACGGTGAAGACGTGGCGCCTGTGGGTGCTCCCCGGGTTCCTGCTCTTCTCGGCCATCAGCTCGCCGATCGTCACGTACCTCATGCCGACGCTGCTCGACCGGCTCGGCACGGCGCAGCAGGGCCTCAGCATCACCGTGTCGGACCCCACCGCACTCCAGGCCTACCTCGAGTTCCTGGGCAACCTCACCGAGTTGACGCTGTTCGCTCTCGTGATCGCCTACGGGGGCATCGTGAGCGGCGAGGTGCGCAGTGGCACGGCGGCGCTCACGCTGGCCAAGCCGCTCTCGCGCGCCGTCTTCGTGACCGGCAAGTGGCTCTCGCAGGCCGTGGTCGTCATCGCCGGCGCCGCCCTCGCCACGCTCATCTGCATCGGACTCACGCAGCTGCTGTTCGGCGACGGACCGGCGGCGCGGGCCGCCGTGGCCGTCACCCTCTGGGCGGCCTATGCCCTGATGCTGCTGGCGGTGATGGTGCTGCTCAGCGTGGGACTTCGGGCGCCCGCCGCCGCCTCCGGGGCAGGCGTCGGCGCCTACGCAGCGCTGCTCGTGCTGGCGCAGTTCGAGGTCACGAGCCAAGCGACTCCCGCGGGCCTGCCCGCGGCGGCGCTCGCCGTCGTGCAGGGCGAGCCGGCGCAGTGGGTGGGGCCGCTGGTCGCAACGGCGCTCGTCACGGCCGCGTGCCTCGTGGCCGCCGTGCTCCTCTTCGACCGGCGCGAGATCTGACCCGCTCACACTCTGGACGGCGCGTCGGCGAGCCCGAGCGCCGACGGCCGTATCATCCTCCCCGCTCCGCCGTAACACGCAGCGCACCCGCCTCGACCCACACCGCGACGTCACCGCGCTCGTCGGTGCGCAGGAACGGCACGCCCGCGGCGCCGAGCACCTCGAGCGCGTCCGGCGCCGGATGCCCGTACGAGTTCTCGCCGACCGGGATCACCGCGAGTCGTGGATCGAGCTCGTCGAGGAGGCGGGCGTCGAAGCCGCCGGCGCTGCCGTGGTGCGGCAACGCGGCCACGACGCACGCCGGCAGGTCCAGGTTCCCGAGCGCCTGCCCCTCCGCGTCGCCTGGCAGCAGCACGCGACCGCCCGCCAGCTCCACGATCGCGACCAGCGCGTCGTCGTTCTCCTGCTGGTTCTGGTCGGTGCCGCCCACCGGGTCGCTGGGCAGGATCCGCAGGCTCCAGCCGTCGCCGCCCACGTGCAGCTCCGTGTCCTGACGGCGCACGTCTGTGCCTTCGGCGCGCAACCGGACCTCGATCTCGTCCAGGGCGTCCGACGGGTCCTCGGGCTCGGGGAGCAGCGCGGTCGCGACGGGCACCGCGCCGACCACGTCCTCCAGCCCCCCGACATGGTCCGCGTGGCCGTGCGAGAGCACGAGGAGGTCGATCTCCTTGACCCCGTGCTGCCGCAGGTCGCGTGCCAGCGGCTCGGGTCCGGCGTCCACGAGGATGGTCGGGCCGTCGGGGATCTGGAGCAGGGTGGCCGCGCCCTCGCCGACATCCAGGAACGTGAGCGTCGGCACATCCGGCGGGCGCATGGGAGCCGGCGCCAGGAGCAGAGCGACCGTGACCAGCGTCGCCGTCGCGGCGACCAGCGCCGGCCATCGGCGACGGTCGCGCACGTAGACGAGCACGCCCCCGCCGGCCCTCGTGGCCAGCGCGACCACCACGGCGACCTCGACGAGCAGGCCCACCACAAGCACAGTCCGCAGCGTGACGCCCTGGTACTCGTAGACCGCTCCGGGCAGACCGGCGAAGAAGTGCGACACAGCCAGCAGAAAGCCGATGAACAGCCCGGCGGCGACGTTGAGCGGCGCCGACAACCACTCGCTCACGAACCCAGCGAGCAGCGAGAGCATGCCGAGGAACATGATGGGGCCGAGCACGAAGCCGCCGGCGACGTTGGCCGGCACGCTGACGAGCGAGGCGGAGCCGAACGTCAGCATCGAGACGGGGGCGGTGGAGATGCTGGCCGCCGTCGTCACCCCCACCTGCTCGGGGAG
>CAYTRM010000195.1:2220-5651 GCA_964440225.1 uncultured Thermoleophilia bacterium
AGACGGGGGCGGTGGAGATGCTGGCCGCCGTCGTCACCCCCACCTGCTCGGGGAGCGGGCCCGGCAGGAACGACACGGCGCGGGTGAGCGGCCGGGCGAGCACGAGCAGGCCGACCACCGCGCCGAACGACAGCTGGAAGCTCACGTCGAAGAGATTGTTGGGATTCACCGTGAGCAGCCACGCCGCCGGGGCGAGCCACAGCAGCCAGCCGTCGCTGGGACGCGAGGCGAGGATCGCGAGCAGCCCGCAGATGCCGGCGACGCCGGCGCGGACGATCGACGGCGACGCGCCCGTGAGCAGCACGTATGTTGCCACAACTGGCAACAGCAGCGCCGTGCGCAGCAGCCGGTGCATGCCGAGCAGCGCGAACGCGAACGACCACATCGTGCAGAGCAGCACCACGTTCTCGCCGGAGACGGCCATGATGTGCAGCAGACCGCTCTTGCGGAAGTCCTCGACGAGCGTCTCGTCGACACCCTCGTCATCCCCGAGGACCATGCCTTGCAGCACATCCCCGACGGGCGAGTGCACGCCGGCGGCCAGGTGGGCGCGCGATGCAAGGCGCAGCCGGTCGATCGCGCCTTGGATGCCGCCCCGGCGACCGACGACGGCAAGGTCGGCGAAGTCCGCCTCGAGCAGCACGTGCTCGCCGCGCCGCCTGAGGTAGCGGCCGTAGTCGAACTCGCCCGGTTCGGGATCCGGCAGGGGCTCGACGCTCACCGAGGGCAGCCGCAGCAGCGCGCCCTCCGTGAGCGGCCCGGTCGGGTCGTGGCCAAAGGTCTGCCCCTCCTCGAGCCGCAAACGCAGGTGAGCGGGCTCCCGCATCTCGCGCCCATCCACGCCGGTCACCCGCACCGCCAGCGTGACCTGATCCTCCTTGGCGGACGGAAGGTCGGTCAGCACCGCCGTGAGAACGACGCGCTCGCCGATGAAGGCTGCGAGCGTGGAACGGGCGACCGCGTCCAGACGGGCGCCGCCGAGAAGAGCGCCGGCGCAGACGAAGAGCACGCACAGGCCGACGGCGGTCGCGGCAGCAGCGCGCCTTCCGAGAGCCGGCGCGCGGGTCGACGCCACGAGCGCGACGGCGGCCGGCGCGGCGGCCGCGACGAGCAGCGCGAGCGGCGGCCGCCACGCGAGGGCCATGCAAAGGCCTCCGCAGTACCCGCCGAGCAGCAGATGCGGGGGAGCCGGCAGGCGCACGACCCGCCCTCAGACCGTGATGGAGGCCTGCATGGACGCGAACTTGGCGTCGCCGATCCCCGGGACCTCCTTGATCTCGTCGATGGTCTTGAAGCCGCCGTTGGCCGTGCGGTAGTCGATGATCTTCTGCGCCGTGGACGGCCCCACCCCGTCGAGGGCGTCGAGTTCCTCGAGCGAGGCCGTGTTGATGTTGACGAGCGCGCCGGAGCCCGCTGCTGCCGCGCCGAGCGCGCTGCCGGACGCCGCGTCCGACGACGCCGCGACCGGCGCGGCTCCCCGCTCCGGCACCACGATCTGCTGGCCGTCGTTCACCGGCGCCGCGAGATTGACGGCGGCCAGCTCGGCCTTGGCCGTGGCGCCGCCGGCCACCTCGAGCGCATCGGTGACCCGCGCTCCGGCCGGCAACCGCACGACGCCCGGCGAGCGCACGGCGCCGCAGACGTAGACCATCACGTCCGGGAGCGATGAGGGCGACGCGGACGAGCCGGCCGCCTGAGCCGCCTCCGGCGAAGGCGATGTCGCCACAGGGGCGAGCACCACGGCCTGCGCCGCGGACGGGCCGGCCTGCCGCGGCAGCACCACGTAGCGCACGCCGACGGCGACGACCACCACGGCGACGGCGACGTAGGCGATGATCTGACGTCGAGAGAGCTGCACGGCCCACCTCCGGCGCCGCGATCGATGAGGGTGGGACGGGCGCCGGGGGCGCGGCCGGCGTCCGTCGCGACGCAGGCTACGGCAGGGCGCCGCGAGGGCACATCGCCCCCAAGGGGCGATTTCACGGGGTGACCGGGTCTGGAGTATCGTCGCCCGCAGACACGATCACCGGAACGCAAGGAGGCGGCATGACGAGCAGGGCGATGTTCACCGACGACGAGTGGCGCACGCTCCAGTGGGCCGTGACGGACACGATGGCGTACGTGTCGATGGCCGACCCGGGGTTCTGGGACACGTTCAAAGAGGCCACCGCGGCGGCGAAGTTCATGGCGAAGGCCAAGGCGGACGGCGGCAGCCCCCTGGTCCACGATCGGGCCGGCGACATCAAGGTCGGCCGCGACAAGCAGGTCACTCACGACCGCGCGGACATGGCCGGTGAAGTCGTGGCGCGAGTCAAGGAGGCCGCCGCCATCGTCGCCGCCAAGTCGCCGACCGACCTCGCGGCGTTCAAGAGCTTCCTCCTCGGCATCGCGCAGACGACCGCCGAAGCCACCAAGGGCGTCGGCCCGCACGAGGCCACGGCGCTGGCGAAGCTGCAGGACACGTTGTTCTGAGCGGCGGGCCGCCGCCCTCAGTGGCAGGGCGGGCGGGCCGCCGCAGCCGGGCCGGTCCGCCTACAGCGCCACGAAGTTAACGAGCTTGCCGGGCACGAAGATCTCCTTGACGACCTGCTTGCCGTCGAGGAAGCGCGCGGCGTTCTCCGCCGCGCGCGCCATGGCCAGCACGTCGTCCTTCTCCGCGTCCACCGGCACCTCGAGGCGGTCGCGCAGCTTGCCGTTGACCTGCACGACCACGGTGACGACCTCGTCGGCGGCCAGCTCCTCGTCCCACGCCGGCCACGGCGCGTCGAGCACCGTCTCGCCATGGCCCAGCAGCTCCCAGACCTCTTCGGCGATGTGCGGCGCCATCGGAGCCACGAGCAGCGTCATGTCGGTGACCACCTCGCGCCACTGCGCCAGCGTGAGCGCTCCACGGGCGCCGTTCCACACGTCGAGCACCTCGTTCTGGAGCTCCATGAGCGCCGACACGGCGGTGTTGAAGCGGAAGGTCTCCATGTCGTGCGTGACCTTGCGGATGGTCTTGTTGAGCGTGCGCAGGACCCGGCGGCCCTTCTCGGCCTCGGCCTCGTCCGCCGCCACCCCGCTCCCCTGCGCCTCGACGATCTCGCCGGCGAGGTTCCAGAAGCGGCTCAGGAAGCGCAGGCACCCCTGCACGCCGCGGTCGCTCCAGGCGACGCTCTGCTCGAACGGGGCGATGAACAGCTCGTAGACGCGCAGCGCGTCGGCGCCGTACTGCTCCACGACGCTGTCCGGCGTCACGACGTTGCCCTTGCTCTTGCTCATCTTCTGGCCGTCCTCGGCCTGGATCATGCCCTGGTTGCGAAGCCGCGCGTAGGGCTCGCCGAAGCTCACGTAGCCGGCGTCCTGCGCCACCTTGCAGAAGAAGCGCGCGTAGAGCAGGTGCATGACGGCGTGCTCGGCGCCGCCCACGTAGAGGTCGACCGGGAGCCAGT
>CAYTRM010000196.1:0-5621 GCA_964440225.1 uncultured Thermoleophilia bacterium
CGGTGGTCGATGAGAGATCGGTCATGTCGACGCGGAGCAGGGTCCTCATGTGCTTCCTCCTCAGGC
The DNA here is from genome assembly GCA_964440225.1 of uncultured Thermoleophilia bacterium. Lineage (GTDB taxonomy): Bacteria > Actinomycetota > Thermoleophilia > UBA2241 > UBA2241 > CAIXSE01. The sequence goes on from CAYTRM010000196.1 coordinate 67, forward strand.
TGCCGTCTGCCGGGCCTCCGTGGATGGAGTTCCTTCGTTCGAACTCACACAGGGAGGTCGTTCCCGTAGTGGCCAGTTCCTCACGATGGCTTTGTACTCCCCGGTCATGTCGGACACAAGCGTTTCGGACCCCCCGACGTCGAACCGGCGACCTCTGACCGGCAGGGAGGAGCACCCCGAGCACACGCGCGCGGTGAACAGCTGCGTGCCCGCCAAGCCGCTGCAGAACCCGGCCCTGCGAGGAACCCCCGACCCGTGACGCGCCTGCGCTGTGACGCGCTCACGGGTTCACGCGGACGGTGAGCGCATAGGCGCCGGTCGCGGACTCGACGAGCTTGAGGAGCGGCACGAACCCCTCGGCCCGGACCTCGATGACGACGACATCCAGCCTCTCGGCCCCAAAAGTGTACGCGTCGTACAGCAGGCCGGCGTGGTCGGAGTCCGATGTGTCGCCGCCGGCGATGGAGCCCGTCTCCTCGATGATCACAGCCGGCTCGCCGCCCGGGGAGTCCGCCGCCTGACCGCAACCGGCGAGCGCGGCGGCGGCGGTCACGATGATGTCGGTCGTCATGCCGGGAATCGTCTCACAGATCAAAGGGAGGGGGCCGGCCCTCGCGGGCCGGCCCCCTCCCCGGCTCAGACGTCACCTGCAGTCGAGCGGGACTACTCGTCCTCCTTCGGCTGCCAGACCTCCCACACACGCCCGACCAGGTCGGGGCCGGGGTGCAGCACCTTCTTGCCCGGCTCCCAGCCGGAGGGCGTGACCTCTTTGCCTCCGGTGGCGCGCACGTGCTGGTACGCCTTGATCTGCCGCAGCGTCTCCGCGACCTTGCGACCCACCGGAGGCGTGAGCACCTCCATCGCCTGGATCACGCCGTCGGGGTCGATGATGAAGCGGCCGCGGATGTTCACGCCGGCCTCATCGTCGTACACCCCGTAGGCGGTACCCAGACGACCCGCCGCGTCGGCGAGCATCGGGAACGGGATGCCGCCTTCCGTCATCTTGGAGAGCTCGTTCTCATCCCACATCTTGTGGACGAACTGCGAGTCCACGCTGGCCGACAGCACTTCGACGCCCAGAGCTTGGAACTCGTCGTACTTCTCGGCGACCGCCGAGATCTCGGTCGGTCACACGAAGGTGAAGTCACCCGGGTAGAAGCACAGGACCACCCACTTGCCCAGGTAGTCGGAGAGCTTGACCTTCGTGAACCCACCCTTGAGGTAAGCCGGCGCCTCGAAATCCGGCGCCTTGCGGCCGACCATGATGCTCACACGCGTCTCCTTCTGCTCGATGCTCTGTGCGTCGTCCCTCATCGCCGGCTCCTCGCCGACCACGGAGCCCGTTGGACGAGCGCACCCGACGTCATCGTCTGCCATGCGTCTGTCTCCCTCCTTCTCGTTGTCAGGAACGCACCTTGCTCATAGGGATACCCAATGCGGCGGCAACACCTTCACCGTAGGCCTGGTCGGCCTTGAGGCAGTTGGCGATGTGCCGCACCTTGACCTCCCCCGAGGAGTCGGCCATCGCGCGACCCGTGTTGGCGAAGAGCGCCTCCCGCTGGGCCGCGTCCATCAGGCCGAAGAGCAGGCCCGGCTGCGTGTAGTAGTCGTCGTCGTCGGCGCGGTAGTCGTAGCGGTCGGCCGCGCCGTCGAGCGCGAGCGGCGGCTCCGCGTACTCAGGCTGCTCCTGCCACGTACCGTTGCTGTTGGGCTCGTAGTGCGGCGTCGAGCCGTAGTTGCCGTCGACGCGCATCGCGCCGTCGCGGCTGAAGCCGTGCATCGGGCAGCGCGGCGCGTTCACCGGGATCTGGTGGTGGTTGACGCCCAGGCGGTACCGCTGCGCGTCGCCGTAGCTGAACAGGCGCCCCTGCAGCATCCTGTCCGGCGAGAAGCCGATGCCCGGCACGACGCTGGCGGGGTTGAACGCCGCCTGCTCCACGTCGGCGAAGTAGTTCTCGGGGTTCCGGTTCAGCTCCATGACCCCCACCTCGTGCAGCGGGTAGTCGCCCTTGAGCCAGACCTTGGTGAGGTCGAAGGGGTGGTACTTGTACGTCGCCGCGTCGGCCTCGGGCATGAGCTGGACGAAGAGCTTCCACTTGGGGAAGTCGCCGTTCTCGATGGCGTCATAGAGGTCGCGCTGGTTGCTCTCGCGGTCCTTGCCGACGAGCTCCGCGGCCTCCTCGTCGGTGAGGTTCTTGATGCCCTGCTGGCAGACCCAGTGGAACTTGACCCAGGTGCGCTCGCCGGCGGCGTTCACGAAGCTGTACGTGTGGCTGCCGAAGCCGTGCATGTGGCGGTAGCTCAGCGGGATGCCGCGCTCGCTCATCGTGATGGTGACCTGGTGGAGCGCCTCCGGCAGCAGCGTCCAGAAGTCCCAGTTGTTCTGCGCGCTGCGCAGGTTGGTGCGCGGGTCGCGCTTCACGGCGTGGTTGAGGTCCGGGAACTTGAGCGGGTCGCGGAAGAAGAAGACCGGCGTGTTGTTGCCGACGAGGTCCCAGTTGCCCTCGTCGGTGTACATCTTGACGGCGAAGCCGCGGATGTCGCGCTCGGCGTCCGCGGCGCCGCGCTCGCCGGCCACGGTGGAGAAGCGCGCGAAGAGGTCGGTCTTCTTGCCCGGCTCGAACACCTTGGCGCGGGTGTACTTGGTGATGTCGTGGGTGACGGTGAACGCGCCGAAGGCGCCGGACCCCTTGGCGTGCATCCGGCGCTCCGGGATCACCTCGCGGTCGAAGTTGGCGAGCTTCTCCAGGTACCAGACGTCCTGCATCAGCATCGGCCCGCGCTTGCCGGCGGTCAGGGAATCCTGGTTGTTGGGGACGGGCGCCCCGAAGTTGGTGGTGAGCTTGTCGTGGTTCTCGTCAGTCATGGTCACGCTCCTTGTCGTAGCACTCGGCACAGACTCCCCGCAGCTGGACCTCGATCGACTCGACGCGGCCGAGGGACGCGGCGGCACGCGGCGCGCGCACCGCGTCCAGCTCCCGGTCGTCGACGTCGCTGATCAGCCCGCAGCGGGTGCAGACGAAGTGGTGGTGGTGGCTCAGGTTGGCGTCGTACCGGGTCGGACCCGGCGTCGCCGTGACGCGCCTGACGAGGCCGAGACTGCCGAGCGTCGCCACGGTGCGGTACACCGTGTCGAGCGAGATCGTGGGCACGCGCTCGCGCACGGCCCGGTAGATGCTCTCGACGTCCGGGTGCTCGTCGCTCTGAGCGACCTCGCGGACGACCTCGAGCCGCTGATGCGTGAGCCGGAGCCCCGACGCGCGAAGCGCGCGCGAGAGCGAGTCGACCCTGCGTTCCACCTCGTCGGTCGCGACGGCCATCGCCACCTCCTTTCTGCAACGTGTACCTATATAGGAGGGAGACGTCAATAACAACCGTTGGGCCGTTGCCGCAGCTGGGGCCGCGACCCAGCCCTGCGCCGATCCGTCCGCTTGCGCCCGGGCGCCCGCCGCGCCTCAGGGCGCGTACAGCTCGTCGACCTCGCAGGAGTAGAGGCGCAGGAACTCGTGGCGCCGCAGCTTGAGGGTCTGGGAGAGCTCGCGACCTATGCGGAACTCCTCGAGCCACAGGCGCACGCGGTGCACACGCTCGTACGGAGCGAAGCGGCGGGCGTCGCCGCTGATGGCGCTGGCGAGGTGCCGGTAGTGCTTGAGGACGCGCTCGTCGGCGATGAGGTCACACATGTCGTCGCCGGTGATGCCCAGCCGGCGAGCCAACTGCTCGAGATGGGGGCGGCTCGGCGCAATGAAGGCGGCCACGTACGGCCGCCCTTCGCCTACAACAACCGCCCTGTCGATCCACTCGCTCGCGCACAGCTCGTTCTCCAGGTAGGGCGCGTTGACGTTCTCGCCGTTGGTGAGGACGAGGGTGTCGTCGAGGCGGCCGAGCACGCGCAGGCTGCCGTCGGCGTGCACGAGCGCCAGGTCGTGCGTGTCCAGCCAGCCATCCGCGCTCAGCACCTCGGCCGTCCGCTCCGGATCCTTGTGGTAGCCGCGCATGATGTTGGGCCCGCGGACCTGCAGACGGCCAACGTCTCCCGGGCGGCACGGACCGCCATCCTGGCCGGCGAGACGGTGCTCCATTCCGCGGATGACGTGCCCGGTGGTGCGCAGCACGCGGTGCTCAGGTTCGCGCATGGCCATCACCACGATGGCCTCGGTCATCCCGTAGCCCTCCAGAAGCGGCATCCCGGCGGCGTCGAAGAACTCGTCCACCGTGTCGGGCAGTGGGCCGCCGCCGACACAGGGAAAGCGGAGGCTCCCGCCGAGACCGGCGCGGACCTCGCGGAAGACGAGGCGGTCGGCCAGCGCGTGGAACGGCCTCAGGGTCGTGGCCGCGACCCTGGCCCACGCGCGCACCGTCGCCCGCAGGACCGGGCCGCGCGGCCGAACCTCAGGCTCGCGGCCCTCCAGCACGCGCCGCGCGCGCGCCGACACCAGCGAGCGCGCGATCAGCCAGCGTGCGAGCTTGCGCTGCAGCGGCGGCCGGCCGTCGATCTTGAGAAAGACGCCCTTGTACAGCTTGACCCACAGCTCCGGCACCGTGGCCATGATGACCGGGCGCACGGTCTTGAGGTCGCCGCGCAGCGTCAGGACGTGGCTGTAGTGGATGCAGCAGCCTTTGCTCAGGTACATGAGCTGCATCTGCCGCTCGTAGGCGTGCCACGGCTGCAGCACGCTGATCACCGGCACGCGCTCGATGTGGAACAGCTCGGGGAGCTCGCGCAGGTTGAGCTCGTAGTTGGCGTGCGTGAGCGCGACGCCCTTGGGAGCGCCGGTCGTGCCCGAGGTGTAGATGACGGTCGCGAGGTCGTCCGGCTCCACCTCGTCACGGCGGCGGCGCACCTCAGCGCCCTCCGCCGGCCACGCCGCCTCGCCGAGAGCCATGAGGTCCGCCAGCGCGTCCACGCGGCACGCGGCGGACGGCGGGGCCGGACCGGCGCCGGAGCCGTCGATGACGACCGCCGCGCGCAGCCCCGGCAGCGCCTCGCACACGAGCGGGAGCTGAGCCGGATCCTCCAGGATGACGACCGCCGGCTCCGCGTGCCGCAGGATCGCCTCCAGGATCTCCGGCGGCGTGTCCGACGCGCGCGGCACGTCCACGGCGCCGACAAAGTGGATGGCGAGGCTGCACACCATCCACTCGGGGCGGTTGTCGGAGACCAGCGCCACAAGCTCGCCGCGGCGCACCCCGAGCTCGCGCGCCAGCGCCAGCGCGAGCACGCTCGCGCGCCGGTCCAGCTCGTCGTAGGTGAAGGGGATGAAGACGCCGTCCTCGCGCCGGCTGAGCGCCGGCTCGGCGCCGTAGCGCTCGACCCAGCCCGCGAACAGCCGCGGCAGCGTCGCCGTCGCTGCTGGGGCCGGACCAGATGCCGATGCTGCTGCCATGCTCCCCCGCATGGTACTGCCGGTCATCCCCGGAGCCGGCTCCGCCTCATTTGTCCACGGGCGCCGTCCGCGTGTCAACTTGGAGTGCCGCCGTACACGGAACCGGCGAGGCGCCACCAGCCGGGATGCGCAGCTTCTCAGCGATGGCGCCGGTCACGACCCGGCTGC
>CAYTRM010000197.1:0-5594 GCA_964440225.1 uncultured Thermoleophilia bacterium
GCCGTTGTAGATGGCGACCATCTGCGGCATGTCGGTCATCGCGACCTTGCGGGCGGCGACGTAGGCGATCACCGCGCCGATGACGATCGCGATCGTCATGAGCAGGTAGTTGCTCATCTCCGGCGTGGCGAAGGTGATCGCCGTGGCGACGAGCATGCCGACGCCGGCCCAGATGATGCCGCGCCGCGCCGTGCGCGGCGAGCTCATGCTCTTGAGGCCGAGGATGAAGAGGACGGCGGCGGCGATGTAGGCGATCTGGATGAGGTCAGTCCGCATCGCCGCCCGCCTTCCCGCGGTCGCCGCTGCTCTTGAACATGTCGAGCATGCGCTCGGTCACCGCGTACCCGCCCACGGCGTTCGCGGTGCCGAGCAGCACGGCGAGGAAGCCGATGATCCGCTGCGGCGTCGTCTCGGCGCCGCCGAGGACGATCATCGCGCCGACGACGACGATGCCGTGGACGAAGTTCGAGCCGCTCATCAGCGGCGTGTGCAGGATCACCGGCACGCGCGAGATGACCTCGTAGCCGACGAAGGCGGCGAGGATGAAGATGTAGACGGCGGCGAAGCCCTCGATCATGGCGCGCCTCCTTCGCCGGCGGGCGAGTCGCCCGCAGCGTCACCAGGCGGCACGTCCTCGTCCGGGGCGCCCATGGACTCGACCTCCTGTGTGGCCTGGTCCGGCTCCGCCGACGGCGCGTCCGGACCTTCGATTCGCTCGCGGACGCCCTTGTTCACGATCGCGCCGTCGCGCGTGAGCACGCTGCCGGCGAGGACCTCGTCGTCCCAGTCCAGCGCGAGCTCGCCGTCCTTGATGAAGGGCGTCAGGAAGTGCATGAGGTTGCGCGCGTACTGGTCGCTCGCGTGCACCGGCAGCATGCCGGGGATGTTCAGCGGCCCGTAGATGAACACGCCGTTGGGGTGGTTGTACTGCTCGCCGGGCCGGGTGAGCTCGCAGTTGCCGCCGCCCTCGGCGGCCATGTCGATGATCACCGCTCCCGGCTTCATCTTCTCGACCACGTCGGCGGTGATGAGCTTCGGCGAAGGCCGGCCCGGGATGGCGGCCGTGGTGATGACGGCGTCGGCCTCCACGATGTGGCCGTCGACGACCTCTTTGGCTTTGGCCTTCTCCTCGTCGGTCAGCTCCCGCGCGTAGCCGTCCTTGACCTCGGCGTCGATGCCGGTGTCGATGAAGCGGCCGCCCAGGGACTGCACCTGCTCTCGGGTCACGGCGCGCACGTCGTAGGCCTCGACCACGGCCCCGAGACGCCTCGCCGTGGCGATCGCCTGCAGACCCGCCACACCGACGCCGAGGATCAGGACCTTGGCCGGCCGGAGGGTCCCGGCCGGCGTCGTCAGCATCGGGTAGTACCGACCCGCCATGCACGCCGACATCAGGACCGCCTTGTAGCCGGCGATGGAGGCCTGGGAGGTCAGCGCGTCCATCGACTGCGCCCGCGAGATCCGCGGCAGCAACTCCAGCGCGAAGCTCGTGATGCCGCGGTCGCGCAGAGCCTTGATCGCTTCATCGGCCTTGTACGGCTGCAGGAGGCCGATGACGACGGCGTCCTCGCGCATCATCTGCGTCTCGGCGGGTGAAGGGGCGTCGACCTTGAGCACCACGTCGGCAGCGAAGACCTCCGCGGCCGAGTCGACGAGCGTAGCCGCGGCGAATTCCCCGTCGCGCATGTGGCTGAGCTGGCCGGCGGCTCGCTCGACGAGCACCTCCGCGCCCAGCGCCACGTATTTCTCGGCGACCGCCGGGACCAGCGCCACGCGCGTCTCTCCGGTCGCCGTCTCTCTGGGCACGCCGATGCGAACGGCCATCTGTCCTCCCTCTCGGAGCGAGCCCCGACAGGGGGCTCGTGCGATGCCTTCCCGGGCGACTCGCGGCGAAAACCTCGCGACGCCAGTGGAAACGCCGGTGGAGGGGACGCGAGACCGGCGAGTGCGACCGGCGCGTGACGCCGCGAAGCGAGGTCGGCGGCCGGCGGCGCATCCGCCCGGGCGGCGCCGAGCGCTCTAGGAGGGAAGCTTGCGGACGGCGATCGACACGGAGCCGAGCCCCACGTGCGTCGTGAGCACGGCGCCGGCGCGCACGACGGGCACGTCGCCGCCGAGGTGCTCCCGCAGACGGGCGGCGACGAACTCCGCGCCGGCCTCGTCGCCGCTGTGCACGACCATGGCGCGCGCGGGCGCGCCGGCGGCGTAGCGGACGGTGCGCTTCACGATCGCGTTCAGGGCGCGGTCGAACCCCAGCGCCGCGCCCCCCTTGCCCGCCTTGCCCGTCTCGTCGAAGACGATGATCGGAGCAAGGTGCAGCCGTCCGAGCGTGCGCGCCAGGCGCGGGCTCACGCGGCCGCCGCGCACGGCGAAGTCGAGCGACGCGACGGTGCCGAAGATCCGGATGTCGCGCTTGACGCGCTCGGCGACCGCCTCGACCTCGTCGAGGCTCTCGCCGGCGGCGATCGCTTCACCGATCGCCTCGACGAGCAGCCCCGCGCCGACGGAGACGCCGCACGAGTCGATCACACGGATCCGTTGCGGATCGACCTCGCGCGCCGCCGCCCGGGCGGACTGGACCGTCCCCGACATCGCGCCGGCGATGTGCACCGAGACGACGCCCTCCCGGTACTCGAGCAGCCGGCGATACGTGCCGACGAAGTCGGCGACGGCCGGCTGGGACGACCGCGGCGCCCCGGTACCGGCGAGAATGCGCTGGATGAACCCGTCGAGGGTGATGTCGACGCCGTCCAGATACTCCTCATCGCCGAGGGACAGCGTGAGCGGTACGGCGACGACGCCGAGCTTGAAGGCCGTCTCCTCCGGCAGGTCCGTGGTCGAGTCGGTGACGATCGCGAGCGCCGACTCACGCCCGGCGAGCTGCTGCAGCACCATGTCGTCGATCTTGCTCCGCTCGATGGCCCCGAGCTCGGCGACGGTCGCGAGAAACGCCTGCGGCTCGTTGGTGTGGATGTGGACGCGGAGCCTGGTGTCGCCGCCGGCGACCACGAGCGAGTCGCCCATACCCAGCACGCGAGCCATGACGGCGTCGCGCGAGAGAGTCGCCCCGTCGCGCGACGTCAGGAGGGCCTCTGTGCAGAAGCGGTGGCTGTCGTCGATCTCGTCGTGCTCGGTCGAGAAGGGCGGCAGCCCGTGAGCCGGGGCCTCTGTCGGCACCCAGGCCGTCTCGTGGCCGCCGCGCAGCGAATCCATGAACCCCTCGAGGAAGTACACGAACCCCTGGCCGCCGGCGTCGACGACGCGGCTGCGGGCGAGCACTTCGAGCTGCCGGGGCGTGGCGGCAAGGGCCTCGCGGGCCGCCACCAGCCCGCTGTGCATCAGGTCGGTGAAGTCCTCCTCGTGCGCGCGGCGGCCCAGCTCGTGCGACCAGGCCTTGAGCACCGAGAGGATCGTCCCCTCGCGGGGTTCCTGCAGAGCCGAGTACGCCGACTCCGTGCCCTTCAGCGCCGCGTCGGCGAACTGCGGACCGTCGACGTGCTGAAGGCGCTCGAGGGAACCGGCGAGACCGTGGAGGAACTGGGCGAAGATGGCCCCGGAGTTGCCGCGCGCGCCGTCGAGCGCGCCGTCCGCCGCGGCTCGCGCCGCGGCTCCCACGGCCTCGGGAGCGGCGCTCCCGAGGCGCGAAGCGGCCGCCTTGAGCGTCGCCGCGAGGTTGGCGCCGGTGTCGGCGTCGCGGACCGGGAACACGTTGATGCGGTTGAGCGACTCCTGCTCGCGCACCACGGCGAGCGCGCCCGCGCGCACCACGCGCGAGAACACCGGGCCGCTCATGGTGCCGGCATCGTCGAGCACTCGGGCCATCGCCGCGCCTCACTCCCCTGGTCGTCGGTCTCGCCGGGCTCTTGCCAGTCTACCCGGGCAGGCGGGGCGAGACACGAACGCCGCCGGCCTGGAGCCGCCGTCAGCTCTCCGGGGGCGCTCCGACGGCCTTCAGCGCCTTGCGCGCCTCCGCGGCGACATGAGCATCCGGATCGCCGAGCGCGCGCCGCAGCGTGTCGGTGGCCGCCGGGTCGCCGATGCTGCCGAGCGCCTGCACGCACAGCAGCCGAAGCAGGGCATCCGGGTTGTGCATGGCGATGCAGAGCTGCTTGACGGCCGCCGGGTCACCCATCTTGCCGAGGACGTAGGCGGCGTCCTGGCGACGATGGAGGTGTCCTTCTCTGAGGATGAAGATCAGGCGGTCGCGAGCAGGTGGACCAATGATGAGGAGCGCCTCGCGCGAGGTGTTGAGCTGGACCATGTTCTTGGTCTGCAGGCGCTGGACGATCTTGTCCAGGTAGCTCTCCAGAGACTTGCGCGCCGCCTCGCGGATCGCCGGGTCTCTCTTGTACTTGGCGGCACGCACGAGACCGTCGATCTTGCCGGCGGCGTCGAGCTTGGCCACGTTCGGTGGGCCGAACAACCCCACGTGCGTCTCCTTGTCTATGGTCCCGCGCCGGGACGGCGCCCGAGGTGACAGTCTACCTCAGCCGGGCACGGCCTAGCGCAGGATCCGGTTGGCGACGTCCAGCAGGCGCGCGGGCAGGTCGTGGTAGGTCCGCACCGGGAAGACATCGCCGTGCCCGGCGTCGGCGAGCCGCCGGCACAGCTCCGGGTTCATCTTGTAGTCCTCGGTGAGCAGCACGAACAGCTTCGGGAACCGGTGAGCGAGCGGCAGTGGGTCGCCGCCCGCCGTGACCACGCCGTCGGTGATGAGCAGGCCGCTGCGCCTCGGGCTGCGGCCGCGCTCCAGCTCGGCGGCGCCGAGCTCCAGCGCGGCCGCGATGTTCGTGTAGCCGCGCACCGGCTGGTCGAGCATGCGGCGCACGACCTCCGTGGCGGGGTCGGGCACGTCGAGGTGCGTCACGGCCGTCGCCTTGTCCTCGAACACGACCACTGAGAGGTCCTCGGGGTGCAGCTTCAGCGCGAGGACCGCAGCGGCGACCGCGGCGATCGCCATGTTCTCGCCCGACATGCTCAGCGAGGTGTCGACCATGAGCACGACCTGGTGGCGGCGGTCGACGCGGCGCCGGACCACCCAGTCGTCCGGCTCCGGGTACGGCTTGCCGAGCAGGTTGTCGACCGTCGCCTCCACGTCCAGCTCGCCGGAGTGAGGCTCGCGCAGCGGCTCGCGCACCGTCTGCGTGGCCCCCTTGAGCGGGCCGACCAGCCGGGCCGCGCGCTGCAGCACGGCCCGCGCCGCGAGCCGCTCGGCGTAGAAGCGCAGGCCGGGGTCGCCGATGCGACAGCCGCTGCGCGTGAGGTTGACGGCAATGGTCCAGCCGTCGAGGTCGGGCACGTCGACGCGGTAGCGGTCGGCGAGCGCGGCGAGCGGCGCGTCGCCGGGCGGCGGCTCCGGCGCGCACTCCGGCAGGCCGCGGACCTCCACGCGCCCCTGGTGCCGCAGGCGCGCCCCGGAGAGGGCGCTCAGGCTTTTGGGGAGCCCGCGTCCGGCGTCAGCGCCACGTCCGGGTCCTCGCCACGCTCGACGACCAGGTCGAGGAGCTCGTCGAGGGCGGTGCCGAAGTCGGCGTCGATGTCGTCGCGCAGATCGACGCGCGTCGTGAGGGCGGCTTCGGCCGCGCGGCGCAGCG